>NZ_JAIWNX010000180.1 GCF_020217185.1 Asticcacaulis sp. | reverse complement strand
CCGTTGAAGAAACGAGGATTTCTCATATGTGTCAGTGACATGAGAAATCCTCGAATGGAATACCAAGAGTCATTTTCAATGACCCTTGGTATGACCCATCGGTGAAATGTGGCTTTAACTGTTTCAAAGCGCTTCAATCGGGATGTATGAGAACGCTATTTTCGTGCTTTTTCGTGTTTTTCGTGGCAGACGTTTAAATTGCGCCGACCTGTTTCATGCTCAGCACGCCTTCGCGGCCAACGATCAGGTGGTCATGGATAGCAATTTTCAGCGGTTTCCCGGCGGCGATAATGGCCTTGGTCATGTCGATATCGCCCTGCGACGGCATGGGGTCGCCGGAAGGGTGGTTGTGGACTAAAATAACGGATGAGGCCGACAGCTCCAGCGCCCGGCGCATGATTTCGCGGGGATAGGCCGGGGCGTGATCGACCGTGCCGTAGTTCATGATCTCATCGGCAATGAGTTGGTTCTTCTTGTCGAGGAACAGCAGACGGAACTGCTCGCGCGGTTCGTGCGCCAGCGTCACGCGCAGGTACGACAATAGTGCCTGCCAGCTTGAAATGACCGTTGAGCGTTTCAATGGCTCGGCCATCAGCCGGCGCGTCGCTTCGAACATCAGTTGCAGATCGAGCGCGATGTCCGGCGTCATCTTCAGCGACCGGCCCTTGTTGTCGAGCGCGGAGACCTGAAGCATGTCCTCCAGCGGGGCCGACAGCACGGCGGACAGGCTGCCGAAACGGCTCAGCAGCGCCTTGGCCAGCGGCTTGACGTCGCGTTGCGGGATGGAGCGAAACAGGAACAGCTCCAGCACTTCGTAATCGGGCAAAACCGATATCCCGCCGCGCCGCGCCCGGTCGCGCAGCCGCTGACGATGGCCGCCGTGGTCGGGCAAGGCGGGGTCGCGCAGTGTGGTTTCGCTTGTCGGTGGCTCCCCCTCAGCCATGTCCGCTATCTCAGCTCACCGGTTGGGGGCGGAACTTATCCGAGGCCGTGAAGATTTCCAGCCCGTCCTTCGTCACGCCGATACTGTGTTCGCACTGCGCCGTCAGCGACTTGTCGCGCGTCACGGCGGTCCAGCCGTCATTGAGCACCTTCACCTCCGGACGGCCAAGATTGATCATCGGCTCAACCGTGAAGAACATACCTTCTTCCAGCACCGGGCCGGTGCCCGCGCGGCCAAAGTGCAGGACATTGGGGTTGTCGTGGAAGACCTGCCCCAGACCGTGGCCGCAGAAGTCGCGCACGACGCTGCACCGCTGGGCTTCGGCGTATTTCTGAATGGCGTGGGCGATGTCGCCGAAGGTGTTGCCGGGCTTGATCTGCGCCAGCCCCAGATGCAGCGACTCATAGGTCACATCGACCAGACGCCGGGCCTTGGCATTGACATTGCCGACCTCATACATGCGCGAGGTATCGCCATGCCAGCCATCAATGATGGCGGTGACGTCAATATTGACGATATCGCCGTCTTTCAACGTCTTGGCTTCGGACGGGATGCCGTGACAGACGACGTGGTTGGGCGAAATACACACGGTGTGCATATAGCCGCGATAGAAGACGCAGGCCGGCAGCGCGCCGTGGTCGAAGATAAATTCCCGCGCCAGATCATCGAGATAGGAGGTCTTCACGCCGGGCACCACATAGGGGATCAGCATGTCGAGGCAGTCGGCGGCGACCTTGCCGGCGCGGCGCATACCTTCGAAGCCTTCGGGCCCGTGGATTTTGATACGGTCGGTGCGGGTGATGTAATCGCTATCTGTGGTCATGGCGGCAATATAGTCATTTGATGACGCCAAAGCCAGACTAAAGCGCAAGGCCTTTGAGACTGGCGGCGTGAAGGAGCGCCAGGATCAGAATACCGCTAGGCGTGACTTCGTAGAAAATCACGTGACGCCCGTGTTCGTGGCGGCGTACACCTTCGGCGACCGCGTTTGCCTGCCGCCCCATGCCGGGATTTTCAGCCAGCAGGTCGAAACAGAGCCTCAGGTCGTGCTGATAGCGTTCGGCCTGTGCGAGGCCAAACCGCTCGATCGTGTAAATGAATATGTCGAGCAGGTCGCCTTCGGCGCGGGCCGACAGCCGGTAATCAGCCACGTCCAAAGTCCTGACGGGCGGCGGTACGGCGTTTGGCCTCGGCAAAAATGTCGGCCACCGTGCGCTCGGAAGGTGGTGCCGTGCGCGCCTCATCAATAATCTGCCGCAGATCGTCCAGAGTCAGTTCCTGAGCGCGCCGTTCGCGGTCGCGACGCACCAGATCGCGCACATAGTCGCTGGAGCTGGCATATTCGCCGTTGCGCGTCAGCTCTTCGATCCAGTCCTTCATCTGATCGGGCAGGGAAACGGTCATGGTCGCCATCAAAACACCTCTCTCCCCAGCCTATATCAAGTAAGCAAAATTCACAAATATTCATAAAACGGACGTTCGCTGGCGCAGACGCGCACCGCTCTGTCCACGTTAAATCGTTAACCTATTATTGACCTTTGGCTGAGGCGCCTCAAATATGAAAGCGCCGGATCAGGTGCTGATTCGGGCTGTGGAGTAGGGTTATGTCGAACGCGCGTATTCTGGTTTTTGGCAACGAAAAGGGCGGGGCGGGGAAGTCCACCGTCGCCATGCACGTGGCGGCCGCCTTGCTGCATCAGGGCAAGCGCGTCGCCATTATCGACCTCGACCTGCGGCAGCGCTCGCTGGCGCACTTTTTCGAGAACCGTAAAAAGTGGGCGGCGGCCAATGAAAAGATCCTGCCGCACGCGGTTGAGCCGTTTCTGCACAAAAACCCGGCCGAGCTGGTCAAGGTAGCGGATGCCGAGGCCAAGGCTGCCTTTGATCGCGCGCTCAGCGAAGCGATCGACGTGGCCGATTATGTGATCATCGACACGCCGGGCGGCGACAGCTTCCTTTCGCGCCGTGCCCACGCGGTGGCGCACGTCATCATCACGCCGATGAACGACAGCTTTATCGACTTTGACCTCTTGGGGCAGGTCGATCCGGTGACGCTCGACGTCAAACGCCCGTCCATCTACGCCGAAACCGTATGGAATTCGCGCAAGGTACGCGCCACCTGGGACGGCAAGACCATCGACTGGATCGTGCTGCGCAACCGCCTCGCCACCAATCAGGCGCGCAATGCCAAGCGTATCGACGACCGGCTTCAGGCGCTGGGCAAACGGATCGGCTTCCGCGTTGCGGCGGGCTTGCGCGACCGCGTGCTGTACCGCGAACTGTTCCCATTTGGGTTAACGGTGCTCGACCTCAGCGAGGAGATCAAGCCCGTGGCCGTGTCCATGGCGCACGTCTCGGCGCGCGCCGAAATCCGTGCCGTCATGCTGGCTCTCGATCTCGAAAACGCGGCGGCGGTGTCGGAACAGTTGACGGAACTGGGGCCTCAGCTAGAAACGGACGAGGACGATTTCGAAGCGGCGGAGTAATTCTGCCCCCGTCCGGGACAACGCCCTGTGTATCTGATCATTGCCGCCGCTGCCGCCTTTGTCCTGATGGTCTGGGTTGGACGTCAGTCGCGTCTGGGGAAGCTCAAACCCGGTCCGTGGATCAGGCAAAAGCGCGCCCTGATCGCCGTAGGGGCCGTGGCCGTGGCCATGGCGGGTGTCGTTTGCGTGGCGCGAGGACAATATATTCTGGCCAGCATTCTGGTGTCCATCGCCTTTGCCATGGCGGGCGGGGCGCGGTATCGCCGTGAGCCCAGACCGACGGGGGCGTGGACACAGGCCGAGATCGAGGCCTATCGCACGCTGGGGCTGGAGGTCGGGGCGGATCGCCGCGCCATCGTCAAGGCATGGAAACAGCGTATGAAGGCGGCACACCCGGATCAGGGCGGCTCGGATGCGTTGGCGGCAAAACTCAATGCCGCGCGGGACACGTTATTGAAGCAAAAATAGCTTCAGCACAGCCGTAAACCTTACGACTTCACCACCATGCAATCGAGACGCTTGGCCTCGATGGCCTTGCAGGCCTTTTGCGCCTCGGCCTTGGTCATGTCGATAAAGCGCGTGCGATAGCGGCCAGCGTCGTTTTCCGACACGTCGGTTTCAAAGCCTTTGAGGATCGGGAAGCGCTTCTTGATGTCCTTGGCCCAGTCGGCGGCCAGCGACTTCTGCTTGAAGGCCCCGACCTGCACCGCCCAGATGGCGTCCGGGTCTTTTTTCTTCTTTTTGGCGGCGGCGGTGGTCGAGGTCTTTTTGGCCGCGGCCTTCTCCTCGGCGGCCTTTTCGGCCTTGCTGAGCGCGGCCACCACGGCCGGGGCCTTGGCGGTGCCGGACAGGCGTTGCACGGTGGTGCCGTCTTCGTCGTCCTGCGCGTCAAGGGCGGCCATCAGGGCATTGGAATCGCCCACCACCTGATATTTGGGAGCCATGGCGCTGCGGAATTCGTTTTGGGCCACAACGATCTGCTCACCTTTTTCACGGCGGGCGAAGACATCAAATCCGGTATTCATCAGCGTGCTGACGTGTTCGCGGCGCTGCGCCTTGTTCGAGCCGCCCAGCATGACGGCGATCAGGCGGTGATTGCCTTTGCGCTGCGACGCGACGAGGTTATAGCCGGCGGCGTTGATAAAGCCGGTCTTCATGCCATCGACGCCGGGATAGGCCAGCAGCGGATTGTGGTTCGAATAGGTGCGGCCATTGAATTGCACCGACCGCACGTGGAAATATTCGTAATATTGCGGGAAGTCGCGCATGACCGCGCGCGCCAGAACCGCGAAGTCGCGCGCCGAAGACACCTGACGCGAATCGGGCAGGCCCGAGGCATTGACGAAGTTGGAGCGCGTCATGCCCAGCTCCTGCGCCTTGACGGTCATCAGGGCGGCAAAGCGCTGCTCCGAGCCACCGATATGCTCACCGAGCGCGGCGGCCAGATCGTTGGCGGAGTAGGCGGCGATCAGGCGCATGGCCATATCAACCGTGATGGTGTCGCCGGCTTTCAGACCCGACTTGGTGGGCGGCATGGACGCGGCGTAAGCGGAGAGGGTGATGACGTCATCGGGCTTCAGGCGGCCCTGCGCCATCTCCTCAAATGCCATGTACAGCGTCATGATCTTGGTCAGGGAGGCGGGGTAGCGCGGCGAATCGGCGCGCATGGCGTAAAAGACCTCACCCGACTGCGCATCGACCACTATGGCCGCATAGCGGTCGCTGGCGGCCGGGTCCTGAGCGCGGGCGGGCGATACGACCAGCACGCCAATCAGCGCCAGAGCCGTAGCGATCGTTGCCAGCATGGCCCGCAAATTGACCGCTTTCGCCGCGACCCTGACCGGGTTCCGTGTCGGGGCCGTGTGAGACATTTTCTGACGCATTCGCATATCCCGCTTTTACGCTGCTACTGACTGAACGGCGACCAAACGCCGCAAGGGGAGGTATTTTGGATGCCCGCGCAACCCCGGCCAAGGACAAAACCGACCTTAGTCAAGACGCGAAGGTGACATAAGACCATGGAAAGCCAGGCCTGTCAGCCTCAATTCATTCATCCTTAATCAGAACGCCCGATTTCCTTACCAGCGTCTTACAAAAGCGCGTATTTTTGGCCAAAATGCGCCCGGATTCGTCCGCAGGGTGAGGAAAGCGCATCACAATCGCGTTAGGTTTTTGTGCGCTGCACAATATTTATTGACCTCATGCTGCATCCGCGTTATACACAGGGTCATTACGGGCGACGCTTTTACCTCTTAGGTCGTGTTCAGCCCGGTTTGCGGACACCCCGCCTAACCCTGAGTGGAGAGACTGCCATGGTGGATACCGAAACCTACAAGGCGACCGTCGAAAAAATGACCGTTGCGTCCAACCAAGCCTTCAAGGACGGCGTTGAAAAGACGCTCGGCGCCCTGAACGAAGTCAACACCCTGTCGAAGGCCAATGTTGAGGCCGTCGTCGAAAGCCTGACCGCCGCCACCAAGGGCGCGGAAACGGTCGGCGCGCAGGCCGCGGCCTACACCAAGAAGAGCTGGGAAGAGGCCGTTACGGCTGCCAAGACCCTGTCTTCGGCCAAGTCGGTGCAGGAAGTGATCGAGCTTCAGTCGTCCTACGCCAAGTCGGCGCTCGAAGCCTACGTGTCGGAAATGAACGCCCTGACCGAGACCCTGTCGGCCTCGTTCAAGGACACCTTCAAGCCGCTCAACGCGCGCATGACGGCGACCGTCGAAAAGTTCCAGTCCTACCGTTAATCGACGGTACGGTCTGAAAAAGATTAATCCCCGCAGGCAACTGCGGGGATTTTTTTTGGACACGAAAGGAATTTGGCCACGAAAAACACGAAAAGCTGTAAAAGGCTGCGGGGCCAGATGCGCCGAGGCGGCGCTGTCAGTTTTTGCGGCAACAGTATGTCGGGCGTTTCACGCAACGTATCTGTGGTCTGAGGTTCGTTTTTTTTCGTGTTTTTAGTGGCTAATTCTCTTTGCCCGCCCAGCCCATGCCTTGCGCCGGGCCGTCGGTCGGGCGCAGGGGCTTGCTCATGAAGATCACATCCAGCCAGCGGTCGAACTTATAGCCGGCCTTGGGCAGCTTGCCCGTATGTTCAAAGCCTGCCTGTTCATGCAGGCGGATCGAGCCCGTGTTTTCGGCGTCACCGATCACGGCGTACATGGCGTAGAAGCCGGCCTCGGTCGAAGCCGCTATCAGGGCGCTGAGCAGGGCCTTGCCCACGCCCTTGCCCTTGTGCGCGGGGTGGACATAGATGCTGTCCTCGACCCCGTAGCGATAGGCGATGCGTGCCCGAAACGGCGAGGCATAGGCATAGCCGATGACGCTATCGCCTTCGGTCGCCACCAGATAGGGCAGGTTCATGCCCCGCAATTCCTGCCAACGCGCCCGCATGGCGTCCTCGCCCGGCGGTACGATATCGAAGGTGCCGGTGCCGTTCAGCACTCCGTCCTTGTAGATTTCGGCTATGGCGGCGAAGTCGGTGACCTGAACCTTACGGATTTCGGGCATGGGAAGCTCTAACAGAACAGTCGGTTTCTCCTCCCTGTGCCGAAGGCATCGGGAGGTGTCAGGACGCGAAGCGGATTGACGGAGGGGGATGACTCAGGCCTTTCCTCAAACGCGATATCTGACGAGATATCTGGTTCAAGGACTGAGTCTGCAACGCCTTCGGAGGTATCCCCCTCCGTCATTTTCGCTATCGCTCAAATGCCACCTCCCCACGGCAAAGCCGCAGGGAGGAGAGCAGGTTTACGCAGGCTTGGTCCAGCCCTTGTCCAGCGCCCAGATGGCGAAGGCGTAGTTGAGCGCGGTTTCCTTAAGGCGATCAAAACGCCCCGAAGCCCCGCCGTGCCCGGCCTCCATATTGATCTTGAGCAGGATGGGCGACCCCGATGTGGTGTATTCACGCAGCTTGGAGGCCCACTTCATCGGCTCCCAGTAGGTGACGCGCGGATCGGACAGGCCGCCCGTGGCCAGAACCGGCGGATAGGCCTTGGCCGTCACATTGTCATAGGGCGAATAGGAGGCGATATATTCGTAAGCCGCCTTGTCCTCCAGTGGATTACCCCATTCCGGCCATTCGGGTGGCGTCAGCGGCAGAGAGGTGTCGCTCATGGTGTTGAGCACATCGACGAACGGTACCTGACCGATCACGCCGCCCCACAGGTCCGGCCGCAGATTGGCAATGGCCCCCATCAGCATACCGCCGGCCGAACCGCCCTGCGCCACGATGCGGCCCTTGGCGCCATAGCCATTGGCGATCAGATGCTCCGCCGCGGCAATAAAGTCGGTAAAGGTGTTCTTTTTCTTGAACTTTCGACCTTCGAGGAACCAGTTATAGCCCTTTTCCGTGCCGCCGCGGATATGCGCAATGGCGTAGATAAAGCCGCGATTGACGAGGCTGAGGGTCGAAACCGAGAAGGTCGGCTCCATCGAAATGCCGTAGGAGCCGTAGCCGTAGAGCAGCATGGGCGCCGAGCCGTCCAGCCTGGTATCCTTTTTCATCAGCACCGTCACCGGCACCTCTGCCCCATCCGACGCCTTGGCATAAAGACGCTTGGCGACATAGTCGGCGGGGTTGTGGCCCGACGGCACGACCTGCGTCTTGCGCAGCACCCGTTCCTTGGTCGCCATGTCGTAATCATAGGTCTGGGCCGGGGTGGTCGGTGAGGTATAGGTGTAGCGCATCACCGTCGTGTCGTATTCCATCGACCCGCCGAGGCCCAGCGCATAGGCCTCTTCCTTCACCGCGATCTCGTGCTCGCTGAGGTCGGCCTTTTTGGTGATGACGATGCGCGAATTGGCGTTTTCGCGTTCGGTACGTACCATGTGGCCCTTGAACAGGCCAAAACCGGTGACATAGATGCCCGGACGGTGCGCGATCCACGGCTTCCATGTTGAGCGCGCCGGGACGGCCGCGGTTGAGGTCATGATCTGGAAATCGACCGCGCCGTCGGCATTGGTCAGGATAACAAAGCGATCGTCCCAGTGATCGACGCTGTATTGCACGCCCGTGTGACGCGCCTCAACGACCACGGGGGCAGCGGTCGGCGTTTTGGCCGGGATCAGACGCGCCTCCGAGGTTTCGTGGTCATTGATGCTGATCAGGATGAATTGCTCATCCGAGGTCAGGCCAACGCCCATGAAGAAGCCGGGATCGGTTTCCTCATAGACCAGCACGTCCTCACCACCCTTGGCGGGGCGGCGGTAGAGTTTGGACGGGCGACCATTATCGTCGCGGAAGGTCCAGAAGATATATTGCGAATCCGGCGTGAAGACGAAATCGCCGGTGGCGCTTTCGACCGGCGTGCCCAGCACTTGCCCTGTGGCGAGGTCTTTGACGTATATCTTATAGACCTCAGAGCCTTGCGTGTCCTCGGCCCAGGCGTAGAGCGTATGATCGGGGCTGTGGGTCGTGGTGGCCGTTGAATAATATTCGTGGCCCTTGGCGGCGGCGTCTTCGTCCAGCAGGATTTGCTCATCGGCCGGGATCTTGGCGAAGGGCACGGTTTCGCTGCTGATCTTGTCCTTGCTGCGCGGCTTGCGGGCATTGATTGGGTGCTGACCGCCGATATTGTAGCGGACATAATATTCCCACTGGCCATCGGGCGCAGGCACCGACGAATCGTCTTCTTTGATACGGCCCTTGATCTCTTCGAAAATGGTCGTTTGAAGCGCCTCGGTCGGCTTGAGCAGGGCAGCCGTATAGGCGTTTTCCTCGATCAATTGCGCCTTGACGTCGGCCTTGATGGCAGCGGGATCGCGCAGTACGGCCTGCCAGTTGTCGTCCTTCATCCAGAAATAGTCGTCGGTGCGCTTGAAGCCCAGTTGCTCGATCGTGTGCGGCTTTTTCAGGGGCTTGGGGGCGGAGGTTTTGGACATCAGACTCTCTGCGGCGAAGACGGAGGAAGGGGCAGCCACCAGACCGGCGTTGAGGGCCACGGTGGCCCCGGCGCTATAATTCAGGAAATTTCGGCGATTGAGGCCACGAACCGGCGGGTTTTTCATAGGGGCACCTTTGACAAATTGCATTCGGGACGCAAGGATGAATTGGGTAACAGGTTGATACGATCCACCACCGGACGTCAACTTACGCCTTGTTTATTTGTGATGGTGCTTTGGGCATGGTTTTGGCCCATTTGGGGGGTAAGACATAGGATATGGATGCTGACCTGACCCTCGACCTGATCGAAGCCACCGTTCAGATTGACCAGCCGGTCAATGATCAGAAGCGCATGGTGGGTACAGGCTTCCTTGTGTCCGTTCCGCGCGAAGGGGCCGCCCCCGAAGTGGTGCTGGTCACCGCCGCCCACGTCTTTGAGCGTATGCCGCAGAACGAAGTGCGTATCGGCTGGCGCGTCAAGGCCGCCAATGGCACCTGGCAATATAGCCCCACCCGCATCCCCATCCGCACCGATGCCGGGCCTCTGTGGACGCAAAACCCCAAGCAGGACATTGCCGTCATCGCCGTTCAGGTGCCACCGTCCTATAAGGACAAGGCCATCCCTTTGAGCTGGCTGGCCGATGAGCGCTCGTTCGATCAGTGGCACGTCTCGCCCGGCGACGAGATGATGACGCTCGGCTATCCGCACGGCTATTCGGCTAATACGATCGGTTTTCCCATCCTGCGCGCCGGTCGGCTGGCCTCCTATCCGGTGGGGCCGGTATCGAGCTTCCCGACCTTTCTGATCGACCTGACGGCCATTCCGGGCAATTCCGGCGGGCCGGTGTTTATGACCGAACATACCGAGCGCGCGCCGGGGGCCGATGCGCCGAAGGCGACTCTGGTGTCCGGTATCCTGACCAAGCAGGTGGAGGTCAATGCCCAGCGTCTTGAGCTGGGCCTCGTCACCCATGCCGTCTTTGTGCGCCAGACCATCGAGCAGTTGTTCGTCGCGCGGGGGCAGGCCCCCGGCGTCAAGGTCGGCGTCACCTCATCGGCTGCGCCGCCGCCGGTGGTGATTGTGCCGAAAAAGCTCTCCCCCAGAGAGGCCGCCGGCGCGGCAGCGGCCGGACAATCCAAGAGCAAGCCCTGAGCCTCAGAGCCCCTCGGACAGGGTCTCCAGCGAGGCCGCTCCGGCGGTGATGGCGGTGTGCAGGGCCTGCGCGTGCGACAGGATGTGCGCGGCATAGAGCTTCCACAGTTCGACCTTGGCCTTCAGCCATGCGGGATCGCCGTCGTTGGTTTTGAGACGCGCCGTCGCTTCGACCGCGCCGCGCAGCAGGACGTAACCGCCGACCACGTCGCCGGTCAGTTTCAGATAGGCGGTGGCCCCGGCCTGAACGTCTGCCGGTCGGGCTTTCTTCTGCGCCACCAGCCACAGGCTGGCGGCCTCAAATGCCGTCAGGGCGGTTTCAAGCGGTGTGACGGACGTTTTAAGATCGTCACTTAGATCATTGTTTTGAATATAGGATTGGATATCGGCTTTAAGCTCCAGTGCCGAAGCCGCGTCGTCGCCCAGCTTGCGCCCCACAAGGTCGCCGGCCTGAATGCCATTGGTGCCTTCATAGATGGGGGCAATGCGCGCGTCGCGGTAATGCTGGGCCGCGCCGGTCTCTTCGATAAAGCCCATGCCGCCGTGCACCTGCACTCCGGCTGAGGCCACTTCGACACCGATATCGGTCGCCCACGCCTTGGCGACGGGGACCAGAAAATCCTCACGGCGCTTCACGCGGGCGTCGGCGTTCAGGCGATAGTCGTCGGCGGCTATGGCCGTCAGCAGGCAGATGCCGCGGGCCGCTTCGATCTTCGCCTTGGATAGGGCCAGCATCAGGCGCACATCCGGGTGATCGAAGATCGGGGCCTTCTTCTCGCCGGTGAGAACCGAATTGCCCTGACGACGATCACGCGCATAGGCCAGCGCCTGCTGATAGGCGCGCTCGGCAATGCCCACGCCCTGTACGCCGACGGCCAGACGCGCGGCGTTCATCATGGTGAACATGGCCATCAGTCCCTGATGCGGCTGCCCGACCAGTTCGGCCTTCGCGCCCTCAAACGCCATGACGCAGGTGGGCGAGGCATGGATGCCCAGCTTGTGTTCCAACCCAACGGCGCGCAGGGCATTGCGTTCACCCAGAGAGCCGTCGTCATTGACGAGGTATTTCGGGCATAAAAACAGAGAGATACCGCGCGTCCCTTCAGGTGCGCCGGGAAGTCGCGCCAGCACCAGATGCAGGATATTGTCGCGCGTTTCGTGATCACCCCAGGTGATATAGATTTTCTGCCCGGTCAGGCGGTAGGCATCGCCGTCGGGCACGGCCTGACTGGTGAGAAGCGCCAGATCGGAGCCCGCTTGCGGCTCGGTCAGGTTCATGGTGCCCGACCATTCGCCACTGGTCAGATGCGGCAGATAGAGCGCCTTCTGACGCTCGGTGCCGTGGTGGTGCAAAGCCTCGATGGCCGCCTGCGACAGGGTGGGATAGAGGGCAAAGGCCATATTGGCGGCGTGAAACATCTCATAGGCGGCCATTTCCAGCGCCTTGGGCATGGCCTGCCCGCCGTGTTCCGCAGGGGCGCCCAGACCGGCCCAGCCGCCTTCGGCAAAGGCGGAAACGGCTTCGGCAAAGCCGGGCGCTACCGTGACCTTATCGTTTTCGAGCTTCGCGCCGTGCGTATCGCCAACGCGGTTGAGCGGGGCCAGCACCTCTTCGGACAACTGCCCGGCGGCGTCGAGAATCGCATCCAGCAGATCGCCGTCGAAATCGGGATAGGCGGAACTCTGGTACAGGCGCTCAATGCCCGTTACCGCCGTCAGGCTGAACTTGAGATCCGCGAGCGGGGCACGGTAGGTCATGGGATTTCCTCAGCTTTTATTCTACTGAATTCCTGATGACGCATGACGTGGCGGCAGGGAAATTCACAGTTCCGTGAACTTCCCTTAGGTCACAAGGGAAAAGACGCGCAAAAACAGGGTAGGGCTTGATATGTAATTTTATCAGTTACATATAGCCGTTGATTTTGCACGCCGCATTGGCATAGTGTTTCGCAACCCACATCTGAGGAGTCGTTCCATGACGCCCGCCACCTATCACCGCGCCTCGCGCTACCTGCATTGGGCCATGGCCGCCCTGATCTTTTACATGGTCTTTCTGGGCTGGACGCTGGAGGACAAGGATGGGGGCCTCTTCTCACGCTATCAGATGCACAAGTCGGTGGGCTTCCTGATCCTCTTGCTGACCTTTGTGCGCATCGGTCTGCGTGTGGCCTATAAGGCCCCGCCGGAGATCGAGGGACCCAAATGGCAGATGGCGGCGGCGAAGGCCGTGCATATCGGCTTTTATGTGCTGATGATCGGCCTGCCGCTGAGCGGCTGGGCGTTGGTGTCAACGGCCAAGGTGCCGGTTCCGACCCTGTGGTTCGGCGTCGTACCGATCCCGCACCTGCCGCTGGGCCATGAGACGCATGAAGTGTTTGAGGCGCTGCACGGCCTGTTTGCCAAGCTGATCTTCTACGTCCTGATCCCGCTGCACGTCGGCGCAGCGCTTATGCACCATTTCATCCACAAGGACGACACGGTGACGCGTATGTTGCCGGGGCTGGAGCCCAAACCGACCCTGCTGCAAAGCGCGCTGAACGTCCGCTGGCTGGTGCCGGCGGTGGCAGTGGTAGGCGCGTTTGTGCTGGCCACCTTTATGATGCGTGGGGCGAAGGTGCCGGAGCCAGCCCCCGTCGCCGCCCCCGAAGCGGTGCAAACGGTCGCCTCAGCCGAACCCGAAGTCGTGGCCAGTGAAGCGGCCTCGGCCACAGAATCGGCCTCATCATCCACAGAGGTGTCCACAGCCGTGCCCGTCTGGACGGTCAGCAAGGCGGCCTCATATATTCATTTCGCCACCACCTTTAACGGTGAGGCCATCAAGGGCGGTTTCGGCGGCTATACGGCGGATATCACCTTCGATCCGCAACGCCTTGATCAGTCGAAGGCGACGGTGGTGATTGATCTGGCCTCGGTCAACAGCGGCGATTCCACCCGCGACGACACGCTGAAAAGTGACAGCTTCTTCAACACGGCCGCCACCCCCAAGGCGACCTTCAAGGCGACGACCTTCACCCAGACGGGGCCGGATAAGTATCTCGCTAAGGGCCGCCTGACCCTGCACGGCCAGACCAAACCGTTCGACCTGCCGTTTACGCTGAAAATCAACGGCAAGCAGGCCGTGATGACCGCCACCGCCAAACTTAATCGTCTGGACTATGGGGTGGGTTCCGGCGAATGGACGGCAACCGACGCTGTGCCCAACGCCGTGTCGCTCGACCTCAAGGTCACAGCCACGACGAAATAGGGCTTACGCGCGCGCCATGGTGTGATATGGCGCGCCATCCTTTTCTCCTCCCTGTCGCGTAGCGATGGGGAGGGGACCCTCAAGCGCAGCGCAGAGGGTGGAGGGGGATAGCACCTCTGTTTCAAGGGCTTCGGGCCTTCCGGCTACCGAGCCACCCCCTCCGTCGGTCTCGCTTCGCTCGCCGCCACCTCCCCATGCCTGCGGCACAGGGAGGAGAGATAGAGTTATGTCAACTGTTACCGATGCCATTGCCGCGCTGGAACGCGGCGAACTGATCCACCTGCCGACCGAGACGGTCTATGGGCTGGGGGCGCGTGCCGATGATTCGTCAGCGGTGGCAAAAGTTTTTGAAGCCAAGGGCCGGCCAAGGTTTAATCCGCTGATCGTGCATGTGGCGTCGCTGGAGGCGGCCGAAGCCATCGGCGTGTTTGACGATCGCGCGCGGGCCTTGGCTCAGGCCTTCTGGCCCGGCCCGCTGACGCTGGTGGTGCCGGTGCGCGATACGCAAAAGGTCTGTGATCTGGCGCGCGCCGGACTCGACAGCGTGGCAATCCGCGTGCCGTCGCATCCGTTGGCGCGCGCCCTTCTTGAAGGCTTTGCGGGCGGCGTGGTGGCCCCTTCGGCCAATCGGTCAGGTCGACCCAGCCCGACGCGCTTTGCCGATGCGCTCAGCGAAACCGGGGCCTTTGTCGGGGCATCGGTCGATGGCGGTGATTGTCAGGTCGGGCTCGAATCTTCGGTGGTCAGCCTGCTGGGCGATGTGCGTTACCTGCGCCCCGGTGCCGTGACGCGGCGAGAGGTCGAGGCGATCGTCGGGCCTCTGGCTGATGACGCCGCCGAAGGGCACCGCTCACCGGGCCGCCTCAGTCTGCATTACGCGCCCGACGCGCCTGTGGATATAGATGTGCAAAACCCGCCCGCCGACTGTGTGTATCTGGCCTTCGGCCCGGTGGATAAGGCTGTTGATTTTGCGGGGACAATCCTCAACCTCAGCCCTACGGGCAAGCTGTCGGAGGCCGCGGCCAACCTGTTCGCCTATCTGCGCGAAGCCGATGCCTATAAGCCCGCCCGTATCTGCGTCGCGCCGATCCCGTCGGACGGTCTGGGGGAGGCGATCAATGACCGCCTCAAACGTGCGGCGGGGTTTGTCGGGTAGAGCGCCACATTGCTTATAACCACAGATTTCACAGATTACACAGATTGGCGCTTCGGCACCTGCAATTGCGTTACACCCTCTCTGCCGGATCAGAACCCATCCTAATCTGTGCCATCTGTGTCATCTGTGGTTTCAAAATTTTTCAGGGGTGCTTGCGCGAAAAGGTCCATACCGTCTCGGACGACTGTTCCGGCACAAAGCGATAGCCTTCGGAGTCGAAGGCCTTGGCCGCTTGCGGATCGGTAATGCGGTGGTCGATGACGTAGCGCGCCATCAGGCCGCGCGCCTTCTTGGCAAAGAAGGAAATCATCGAGGTCTTGTCGCCCTTGATCTCGAGAAATTTCACCTCAATGACTTTCAGCTTCAACGCCTTTGTCAGGGCGGCGCGGGCATATTCCTGACTGGCCAGATTGAGCACCGTGTCGCTGCCCGTGGCTTTCGCATCCGCCACGATCTCTTTGGCGATGCGGTCGCCCCAGAAGGCGTAGAGGGTACTGCCCTTGCCCGTTTCCAGACCGGTGCCCATTTCCAGCCGATAGGGCCGGATCAGGTCGAGCGGGCGCAGCAGACCATACAGGCCCGATAATATCCGCACGTGATCCTGCGCAAAGGCCAGCCCGTCGGCATCAAGATCGCGCGCCTTCAGGCCCGTATAGACATCGCCGTCGAACATCAGGGCGGCGGGCAGGGCGGCCTGATCGGCAAAGGCTTTGTAGCGCTGATGGTTCAGTTCACCCAGCCTGGCCGAAATATCCATCAGCCGCTGAAGGTCAGCCGGTTTTTTGCCCTTCATGACCTTGAGCAGGCTCTGGGTCTCACGGGTAAAGCGCGGCTCGCTGGTCGGCAGGGGTGGAGAAACCGGCGTTTCGTCCAGGGATTTGGCAGGGGAAAGCAGCAGGATCATGCGGTTTGTTTAACGGCGAATCCCTGCGCTGCAAAGGGGTTTGCGGGCAATGGTGTATTCAATCGTGCGGTGGCGTATCTGTGGCGTCGGCGCGGAATGCCTGTAAATGTATTTTTCAAATAAAGATTTGATAAGGATAAAATAAAAATGCGCGTTTTTGGCGAGTTTTAAAGCGGCTTTCATTGGGTAAAATGTTATATTTCTAAATTTTTAAGGAATTTAACTGCAAATTCCGAACCTTGTTCTGTGTTTAATTAGGCGTAGCGTACCTCACTGTGAGCTAAGGGGCAAAGATGAACGCGGAAAGAGGGCCTTCCGCAACTTACGGCAGCGTGCTTGTGCTCGATTCCGACCGGGATCAGGCGCGTGAAATGGCGCGTCAACTGAGCCGTCAGAACTGGACGTCTGTGCTGTGTTTCAATGAGGTGATGGCGACGCGCACGCTACAGCATAACCGCTTTCAACTGCTGGTTATGGATGGTTATGTCGATGGCGTGGACATGCTGAAAAAGGTCGGCAGCCTCAAAGGCCTGATGCAGGATACGCCGATTGCCCTGATGTCCTTTGTCTGGAAGGGCGCGGGCGCCACTCAAAAGGTCCGCGAGCAGGCCTTGCAGGCCGGGGCGGATTTCATGCTGCCCAAACCCGTCGATCCGTCTGAACTGAAAATATTGCTGGCTGAGACGCTCAAGTTTCACCGCGCACGGCAGACGGACTTCCATGTGCTGGTCGTTGATCCGGACGTGCAACTGCGCACCTTTATCGGCATGACCCTGCAACAGGTGGGTTACAGGGTCAGTGTCGCCAACACGATGGAAGACGTGCTGTTTGACCATAATCTGGGTCTGGTCGATGCGGTAATAACCGCTGTGCTCATCCCCGGCATGGGCGGGGTCGAGGGTATCATGCAGTTACGCAAGGACTATCCGCACATCCGCACCCTGGCCATGTCCGAAGGCATCAATGACAAGATTGGCGCCATGCACGTGCTGGCGGCGGCCAAGGATGCCGGAGCGGATGAACTTTTGCCCAAACCGTTCGTCATACCCGAACTTATGACGGCTGTGGCGCGCATGGCCAAGCACCGCATTCAGGCGCGCAACGAAGAGGCCAAGGCCGCTCTGGACCCGACAAAGGTCGGCTGAGCCGGATATTGTTTTCGATTTAAAACAGGACGTGCGGGTTCATGATGCGCCCGCGCTCAAGGAGCGAAGCGTTAGCGCAACAAAAAACCGAAGCGCGTATCCGCCTTAGAACAGAACGTGCGGGTTCATGATGCGCCCGCGCTCAAGGAGCGAAGCGTTAGCGCAACCAAAAAACCGAAGCGCGTATCCGCCTTAGAACAGAACGTGTGGGTTCATGATGCGCTTCGGATCGAGCGCCAGACGAATGGCGCGCATGGCTTCGACCGCGGCCGGGTCCTTGTATTGCAGGGCCTCCTGCGTCTTCATGCGCCCCAGACCGTGTTCGGCCGAGATCGAGCCTTCGTACTGATGCACCAGATCGTGCACCACCTTGGCCCCCTGATCGCGCAGGGCGTTAAATTCGGCGGCGTCCATGCCTTCGGGGACGATGACATTAAAGTGCACATTGCCGTCGCCGACGTGGCCGAAGGTGACCAGACGTGCGCCGGGCAGGAAGGCTTCGACCGCCGCCGCGCCCTTTTCGATATAGTCGGCCATCTGCGACAGGGGCACGGAGACGTCGTGCTTCCACGCCGCGCCCTCGACCTTTTCGGCGGCGGAGTGCTCTTCGCGCAGACGCCAGAAGGCCGCGGCCTGGGTTTCGTTCTGGGCAATGGCCGCATCGACGATCAACTCTTCTTCAAACGCCGCCGTCAGCAGGCGCTCCATCGAGCCTTCCGCGCCATCAGGATCGCCGGACGCCACCTCGATCAGGGCGTACCAGGGGTATTCCCCTTCCAGAGGCTCGCGCGTATCGGGGATGTTTTTCAGCACCAGCGACAGGCCATAGCGGCCCATCAGCTCAAAGGCTTCGACCTGACCGCCGGTTTCCTGTTTGGCGCGACCCAGAAGGTCGATGGCCTTCTGCGCGGTTTCAAAGCCGACAATGGCCACGCAGCGCGAATTCATCACCGGGAACAGCTTGAGCGAAGCGGCGGTGATGATGCCCAGCGTGCCTTCGGCGCCAATGAACATCTGCTTGAGGTCGTAGCCGGTATTGTCCTTACGCAGGCGCTTGAGGCCATTGAAAATCTCCCCATTGGGCAGGACGACCTCAAGGCCGGAGACCAGATCGCGCGTCACGCCGTACCGCAGCACCGCCGTGCCGCCGGCATTGGTGCTGATCACGCCGCCGACCGTCGCCGTGCCCTCAGCGGCCAGTGACAGGGGGAAGAAGCGATTGGCCTTATCGGCAATCTCCTGCGCCTCAAGGAGGGTGATCCCGGCCTCCAGCACCATGGTGTCATCGGTCGGGGCTACGTCGCGGATGGCGCGCATACGCTCCAGCGATACAAGGATTTCGCCAAACGGAATCTGACCGCCGACCAGTCCCGTATTGCCGCCCTGAGGGGTGATGGCCACGCCGTGGGCGTTGCAGATTTTGACGACCTGCGACAGTTCTTCGGTGGTCTTCGGCAGGACCAGCAGCGGCGTGTGGCCCTTCCACTTGCCGCGCCATTCGGTCAGCTTGGCCGTCACGCGCAGTTCGTCGTCAGACCAGCCAGCCTCACCAACCACGGCCTTGATCTCAGCGATCACTTCGGGCGCGACGGGAGGGCATTGGGCGAAATCGGCGGTGGCGGTCATGCGGCGTATCCCTGCAAACAGGCGTGCGATATATGGAGCGGGGTTTAAACGGAGAATCGTCAAGTGCAAGCCAAAATCGAGCGTCCGGTCCCGGCGGTGGGCGTTGTTTGCTGGCGCGATGATGAAGTTCTGCTAATCCGTCGTGGACGCGAGCCGCGCAAAGGCCAGTGGTCGATCCCCGGCGGCAAGGTCGAGCGCTTCGAATCTCTCAAAGACACGGCCTTGCGTGAACTGCGCGAAGAGACGGGCGTTGAGGCGCGGCTGGGGCCGCTGATCGAGGTCTATGAGATCATCGAGCCGGGCAGCGACACCCATCCGGATGGCTTTCATCTGGTGCTGATCGACTATGTGGCCCAATGGACGGCGGGCGAGCCATTGGCGGCGGACGATGCCGACGAAGCGCGGTTCGTGGCCTATGAGGAAGCGTTGCGTCTTCTGATCGAGGATGATCTGAAGGATGTGGTCACCCTGTCAAGACCCCTTCGACTATGAGGGCAGTCCACGTATAATCCTGTAT
>NZ_JAIWNX010000179.1 GCF_020217185.1 Asticcacaulis sp. | reverse complement strand
AAAAACAGTAGTGTTACAATAGCTGTGGCGATCGTCCCGAACGCATACATTGTGGTGGCGATCCAATAAGCCAGTCCTTCATCGGAGTCTTTTTTGTAAAGCTCGGACCTGTATTTACCAAAGGGTCTGATCTGAAAACCAACCTTGGCTTCTTTCCGTGTAACAGCACAAAAAAGATTCCAAGCGTAATAGCCGAACGCGACCGCCCAGAACATGAGTGCCAGAAACTGCAAATGCCCCTCCGCTCCAGTGAAAACCAAAGCTAGCACATTTGCTCCGGTTTTCGTAGCTATTCCTCCCGGTTGCGCTACACTGTGCACATAACCACTGAGGGGAGTCTCCATGTTCAGTATCTTCGCCGGCGTTCTGATCGTCGTGACCTTTTTCATCCTGTTTTCGGTCATCAAGATCGTCCCGCAGGGCCGTGAATTTACGGTCGAACGCTTTGGCCGCTATACCCGCACGCTCAAGCCCGGCATCTCCTTCCTGACGCCGTTCATCGAAACGGTGGGCAAGAAGGTCAATATGATGGAGCAGGTGTTCGACGTGCCGCAGCAGGACGTGATCACCAAGGACAATGCCATCGTCAAGGTGGACGGGATCGTCTTCACGCAGGTGATGGATGCCGCTGCGGCTGCGTATCGCGTCGATAATCTCAACAATGCCATCACGCAGCTCGCCATGACTAATCTGCGCACCGTGGTCGGTTCAATGGAGCTGGACGAAGTGTTGTCGCAGCGCGATTCGATCAATACGCGGCTCCTGACCGTTATCGACCACGCCACCTCGCCCTGGGGCATCAAGGTGACACGCATCGAAATTAAGGACCTGCGCCCGCCGCACGACATCACCGACGCCATGGCCCGTCAGATGAAGGCCGAGCGCGAACGTCGCGCCCTGATCATCGAAGCTGATGGTGAGCGTCAGGCCGCCATTGCCCGCGCCGAAGGGGCCAAGCAGGCCGCTGTACTTGAGGCCGAAGGGCGCAAGGAAGCTGCCTTCCGCGACGCCGAAGCGCGCGAACGCGCTGCCGAAGCCGAAGCCAAGGCGACCCAGATGGTGTCGGACGCCATCGCGTCGGGCGACACCAAGGCCATCAACTACTTCGTGGCGCAAAAATATGTCGAAGCCTTTGCCGGTTTCGCCAATTCAGCCAATACCAAGACCCTGATTCTGCCAGCCGATCTGGCGTCTCTGTCGGGGTCCGTTGCCGGTGTGGCCGAACTGCTGAAGACCGTCACGGATCAGGCTCCGGCCACGCGGAGCAAGTAACGGAGGGGAGTATGCTGGAGTTTTTGCTGGCTGAGCCGCAGGGGCGGCAGCTTTTCTGGGCGTGGCTGATTATTGGCGGGTCGCTGCTGGCCTTTGAAATCGTCATCGGCACCCAATGGCTCTTGTGGCCCGCGGCCGCCGCCGTGATCGTGGCGGTGATTACCCTGACCGGGGCCCCGGCCAACCTGCTGGTGCAGATCGTCATTTTCTGCGTCCTGACGCTGACCATGACGCTTCTGTCGCGGCGTTTCCTCAAGCCTCCCGTGGCGGAAGGGGCTGACATCAATGACCCGCACCATCGACTGATCGGGCAGGAGGCGACGGTGATTGACGCCTTCGATGACCTCGAAGGTCAGCGCGTCAATGGCCGCGTCATCTTCGATGGCGTCGAATGGCCGGCCCAGAGCGAACGCACGGACGCGCCCATTGCCCTGTCCGAAAAGGTCCGCATTCTGGCGGTCAGCGAAGGTAAGCTGATCGTCACAAGGGTTTGACAGGACGTAGATAACTTCGAAAGTCGATGCAATCGGCTTGACTTACGGTACGTCAATCCCCTGTCATCGGCAAAACGATACAGGGAGACGACCTCATGACCTCTGAAACCGCCCCGGTCCATCCGCTGATCAGCTCCGCCGAATGGGCCATCCGTAAGGATCTGGCGGCGCTTTATCGTCTGGTGGCGATGTTTGGCTGGGACGACACCATCTTCACCCATATTTCGGCCCGCGTTCCGGCGAAGGACTCGCTTGTGGCCGGGCCGGAAGGGCCGGTGGTGTCGCAGCTCGATCATTTCCTGATCAATCCCTATGGCACTTTTTTCGAGGAGATGACGGCTTCGGCGCTGGTCAAGGTCGATCTGGAGGGCCAGATTGTGGGCGCGGCCGACGCCTTTGTGAATCCGGCGGGCTTCACCATCCATAGCGCCCTGCACGCCGCCTGTCCGGATGCGCATGTGGTCATCCACCTGCATACGGACGCCATGACCGGCGTGTCGGCGCAAAAGGAGGGCCTGTTGCCCTTGACTCAGAACGCCCTGCTGCTGGGGCCGCATCTGGCTTATCACGCCTATGAGGGTGTGGCGCTCGATCACGATGAACGTCAGCGTATCGTCGCCGATCTGGGGCAAAAAAAGATCATGCTGTTGCGCAACCACGGGGCGCTGGCCTATGGTGGCTCAGCGGCCGAAGCCTTTACCCTGATCTATTTTCTGGAGCAGGCCTGTCGGCAGCAGATTGCCGCCCTGTCGGCCGGACGCGACGGCGTATTGGAAGCGCCGCAGGACGTGCAGGACAAGGTGGCGCCGTTAGGGGCCGGTGTCGGGTTTGTCTCCGGTCTGTTGTGGCCGGGGCTGATGCGGCGGCTGGAACGTCAGTATCCCGGCTGGGATCGCTAAAAGGGGGCAGGTTTGCGCAAGCGGGGGCGGTGGATTTTGGCAGTGATGCTGGCCCTGTGGCCAGCGACCGTCTGCGCCTCGGCCTGGGGGCCGGACAGCGGCGCGAGCGAAGTCATCGTCAAGGCCGAGCTGGTCACCGCCAGCCAGGGGTTCGATGCGTCCGGCACGGCCGCGATTGATCTGCCGCACTGGGAAGAAAAGCGTGTGACGGTCTTTGCCGAACGCGGTGTGCACGACCTGCTGAGTGTGTTCGCCAAGGCGAATATTCAGGATATTCAAACATCTGTGGACAGTTTCTCAGGTTTGGGCTCTGTCGAGATCGGGCTGAAGACGCCGCTCTATCGCTCCGATCGCAGTGCGCTGAGTGCCAGTGTGTCGTTGGATGGCTTTGGCAAGGGGCGGCGTGATGAGTTTTCTGTGCCCGGTGATGAAGACCCGGATATCGAGGTGCGCCTTTATGGCGGCCATAGTTTCGAGGCGCGCAAGGTGCCGATGTTTGTCGATGCGCAGGTCGCCCGGCGCGCCCGCAGTGGGTCAAATGCCGATCAGTGGCGGGTGGATCTGACCGTTGGGGCGCGGCCTTCGCCCAAATGGATCGTGATGGCTCAGGTGTTTGCGGGCAAGACGGATCGACTGAACGGTTTTGAGGCCAAATGGATGCACGTGGAAACCAGCGCCGTGCGCTTTTTCGATGCCAAACAGACTCTGGGCGTGCAGTTTGGCCTGCGTCAGACGGTCAGTGGCGAGAATGTGCCCAAATCGAGTGCGGTGACCATCGGGCTTTGGAAAAGGTTTTGAAGGGCGAAGGGCCACGGGCCCTTCACCCGGAACCGGGAGCAAAAGGCACCGTCAGAGTCATTGCAGACAGTTATGGGGTTTGGGGCCAACTGGCCCCAAGGCCTTACAAATTCACAGCCAACCGCAAAAAGTCCGCCGGGCTGATATTTTCAGCGCGCAGGGTCGGATCAATCCCAACCTTGGCCAGCAGGGTCTCTCCACCCAGCGTCTTTAACGAGGCCCGCAGCATCTTGCGACGCTGACCAAAGGCGGCGGCGGTGAGGGTTTCCAGATTGCGGATGACGCGCGCGTCGGGGCGTTCGGCCTTGGGGATCAGGCGCACCACGGCGCTATCGACCTTGGGCGGTGGGGTGAAGGCGCGCGCCGGCAGGTCCATCAGCTTTTCACAGTCGCACAGGACCTGACAGATGACCCCCAGACGACCGTAATCATCGTCCCCGACCGGGGCGACGACGCGCAGGGCGACCTCAAGCTGAAACATCAGAGTCAGGGATTTGGGCTGCCACGGCCCGGTCAGCCACTTGATCAGCAGCGGCGTGCCGACATTGTAGGGCAGGTTGGAGACCAGATGCGCCTGCGGTGGCAGGCCGCGTTCGGCCAGAAGGGCGGGCTCATCGACCTTCAGCGCATCGGCTTCGACGACACCGAAACGGCCGGGATAGGCCGTATCCAGCTCCGTCAGTAAGTCGATAAACCGCGCGTCCTTTTCGACGGCCAGCACGTAGGCGGCGTCGCTTTCCAGTGCGGCGCGCGTCAGGCCGCCGGGACCGGGGCCGACCTCGATCACCACCTGACCGTCAAAGGCGTTGCCGCCTTCCTGCCCCAGACGCACGATCTTGCGCGTCACATTCAGGTCGAGCAGGAAGTGCTGACCGAAGCTCTTTTTGGCCATCAGGCCGTGGGCTTCGAGGCTTTCGCGGAGGGAGGGCAGGGTCATTTACGTGGTTTTTGGGGCTCGGTTCAGGCTGATGTCGTGGGCGGCCCGGATGGCGTTGATCAGGCTGTCGGGACGGGCTATGCCCTTGCCGGCAATGGCAAAACCGGTGCCGTGATCCGGAGACGTCCGCACAAGGGGCAGGCCGAGGGTTATATTGACACCGCCCCAGAAGTCCAGCGTCTTAAGCGGAATCAAGCCTTGATCGTGATACAGGCACAGGGCGGCGTCATAGGTGCGGCGCGCCTCCGCGTGAAACAGGGTGTCGGCGGGCAGGGGGCCTGAGATGTCCAGCCCTTCGGTGCGCAAGGTCGCCACCAGAGGCTGCAACAGATCGACTTCCTCGCGCCCGATGGTGCCGTCTTCACCGGCATGAGGATTGAGCCCGGCCAGCACCAGCCGCGGTTTGGCCACGCCGAAGTCGCGGATCAGGGCTTCGTGGGTGACGTGGGCAAGGGTGCGAACGGTCTCTGCCGACAGGTGCGCTTTCACCTCGGACAGGGGGATGTGGATGGTGGCCAGCACGACGCGCAGGGCGCTGTCATTGGCGGCATCGGGTGCGGTCAGCATCATGACCGGGCCGCGCGTGCCGGGATAGGGGGTATCGGCGGTCAGGTCACCCAGATATTCCGTATGGCCGGGAAAGGCAAAGCCGGTGGCGTAGAGCACCGACTTGGCGATGGGGGCGGTGACGAGGCCGCGCGCCGCGCCGGACAGGCATAGGCAGACACCTTCGCGTATCCAGCCGGTGATATGCGGTGCGTGAACCGGATCGGGCTGACCTGGACGGGCGGGGGCGCTTAGCGGGCGGTCGAGAACCGGCAGACCATCGGGGAAGGCCGCTATGGTTTCGGACAGGTCATGGATAGGCCGAACCGGCCCCAGAGACGCCAGCAAATCGGCATCGCCCAGAACCGCGAAAGCGTAGTCTGTCTGTGATCTGAGAGCCGCCCACGCCTTGTGCACCAGTTCGGGCCCTGTGCCGCAGGGGTCACCCAGGCTGAGGACCAGCGGTGCCGTGACGGGCAGGCGCAACGCCCTTACCGGCTTTCGATGGTGGCACCGTCGCGGATGTCACGCAGATAGCGGCGGCCCAGCATGGCGACCTTTTGCTGCGTCAGGCGTTGTTCGACCTGTTCGCGCGAAGGGACATCATCACCGGCGGCGGTCTTGTCGCAGACATAGACCACATTGATATTCATGGCGTTTTTCATCGGCTCAGTGCTCTGCCCGACCTTGAGCGGTTGCAGCGCCGAGGCGTATTCCGGCTTTAAGTCGCTGAGGGTCGTAAAGCCGAGATCGGCGACGCTGACCTGGCCATTGCCCGTTTCGTTATTGAGGGCATCACAGGTCGGATACTTGGCGCGGAAGCTGGCCAGAGCCCGCATGGCCGAATCCCCGCCGGTCAGCGGTACGGCGGCCTGTTTCAGGCGCACCTTGGCGTCGGCCTTGCCTTCCTTCTTTTCGCGCAGGTAGTAGATATAGACGCCTTCGTCGGTAACGATCGGACGCGTCATCTGCCCCGGATTCATGCCCTTGAGGACGGTTTCAACCTTGGGGTCGATGGTCCCGGAGACCAGCCAGCCCGCGTCACCGCCATTGGCCGCCGACGGGGCGTTGGAAAACTGCCTTGCCACCGACTGAAACGGCGCGACGCCCTGCGCGATCTGATCGAACAGTTGCTGCGCACCGGCTTCGGCCTCTTTCTGGCCACCGGCGACTTCCGGATCAATCAGGATTTCCGCCACCAGATATTGCGGCTTCTGGCTATCTTCTGTCAGCTTGGTCATGAAGGCATCGACCTGATCCTTCCCAACGCGCGCCTTGGGGCGGAAACGGCCATTGACCAGTTGCCCCCAGGCGATTTCGGCCTTGATCTGATCGCGCAGGGTCTGTGCTTCGATGCCGGCGCGCTTCAGTTCGGCCAGAAGCTGGTCTTTTGACAGGCCCGACTGCTGCGCCATATTGGCGACTTCCTCGTCGATTTCCTCATCGGAAACGGTCAGCTTGAAATGGTCGGCCTCGGCCAGTTGCAGATGTTCGTCGATCAGGGCGCGCAGGGCTTGCTGCTGAAAAGCCGCGTAGTTTTGCTGCGTGACCTGCACACCCGAGGTGATGATCAGCAACAGCATACGCTGCTTGAGATCGTAGGACGAGATCAGCTTGTCATTGACCAGCGCCACGACCCCTTCGCCCAGCGGACGCGCCTGCGCCGCCGGTTGAGCGGTCGTCTGCGCGACGGCCGGAAGGCCCGACAGGGTGAGGCAGGTGCAAAGCAGCAGCGCGGAACGGCGGAAGGCAACGGAGGTCATGTCGTCGTTTTAATCTTTTCAACAAAGCGGCGCTGCGGCCGGGTCGGGCAATCTATAAACCATACGGCTCTTAGCGTACATTGACAAAATCATCGTCCGATGGCGCCAATGTGGCAAGACTTATCCGAACCGAAATAGACTCATTCGCCTTGCCATTATTGCTGAGCAGGGCCGTCTCATCGCGCTGATAGACCAGTTCCAGACGTGCGCAGTCATCCTTGTAGATGACCGAGGCTTCGGAACGCAGCCAGCGGTCACGCAGCATGTCGCGGCTGACCTGAGCCGATACCCCCCATCTGGAGTTAAAGAAGTGCTGTCCGAACAGTTGCAGGTCGTGATAGCCCACGGTCGGCACCAGTTCGCCATCGACGACGGTGAAATTATAGTTGTTTTTCAGGCCAAGCAGCGCCGTCTTGTCGTACTGGTGGCGCAGGGTGAGCTGCGTATTGGCGCTGAAATAACTCACGCCGGTTTCGCCCCGGCGGATCGTGCCATCGTCGCCGATGCGCTGACGGGTATAAAGGCGCAGGCCCCGGCCCGTATCGACGTCCGCCTGTACGATCCAGTCGGATTTGGTGTTGGCCAGACTGGAGGCGTCGTATTTGTAGGTCGTATTGCCGATCTTGTAGAGGCGATAGAAGTTTTCTTCCGGGGTCTTGCGGAAGGCGCGACCGATCAGCGAGGAGAAACGGAAGCCCGAATCATAGCTGAGCTGGGTCTTCAGCCCCACATTCAGGCGTTTGCCGCCCTCGTAAAGGTCGAAACCGGGGGAACGGTTGGCCTTGAACAGGGTGGTCGCATCGACTTCGAACGCATTGGAGTCTTCGTTGGTGAGGAAGGGTTCGACCTGCGAATCGGGAGACAGGGCGATTTGCGCGATGGGTTCGACCACCACGGACACGCCGTTGAACTTGCGCAGCAGCGGATAGGAGAGGTCGAGGCCGACCGTACCGAGGCTGCGCGACACCCGCCGCGTGTCCTCTTCGCCGGGTTGCAGGTCATATCCGGTCTTGTAATAGTCCCGCAGATAGTATTCGTCGTGACGCGCGTCGAGGAAGGGCGCGAACTTGAGGCCGCCGGGGGTGACCATATCGCGCCGCCACGACAGGCCGATATTAGCGCGCGCCGTATCGACGGGGCCGCGATTGTCCGGATTCACGATGTCGGGTGCGAGGAAGATATCCGTCGAAGGCGTCGTCTTGCGAATGATCGACACGGCATTGGCCGACAGGGTCAGACGCCCGCCCAGTATCTCCTGATCCGGCGACCAGTAGGCATCGATCATCGGCGCGACAGCCGGTTGATTCCGGTCGCGTTCCGCCAGATACAGCATCGGGCTTGTTGCCAGATCGGAACTCAGCCGGTGCTGACCGCCAATAGCCAGGCTCTGGAACGACATCAGCGAGGCGCTGAAGAAGGCCGTATCGGTCTGACGGACCAGATTGATCTGACTGATCAGGCGGCGCGAATTGCTCGAAAAATCCCCGGCATAGGGGAAGCCTTCATCGACCTTGTAGCGTTCGTAGAAGTTCGAGATCGGAAGACCCGCAGCAATGGGCGTCGAGACCGGGTTACCATTGGTGTCGGCTGACCATGACAGCAGGCCGTTGCTCGTCTTGTCCCATACCCGCTGCGCCGTGAAGTTCCAGCGCCAGTCTTCGTTGATATCGAACTTGCCATCCAGCAGCATGAAGCCACGGGTGGCGCTTTCGCCCCATTTGTGGCCATCATTATCAAAGAAGCGCTCATTGGTGACACCAAAGCGGCTGTGCAAATCACCGGAGTAGAAGCGGCGGTTGAGTTCCAGATACAGCAGTGGATTGAGCTTGCTGGAAAATTCCGGGCTGATGATAATGTCCGTGTAGGGCGAGACCGCCCACAGGTACGGCAACTCCAGCGTCGCTCCGCGCCGCCCTGAAAAGCCGGGCTTTGGCATCAGGAAGCCTGAGCTGCGCTTGGCCGTCACGTCGGCGTGCCACAGAACAGGCAGGTACAGGACGGGGACGCCCTTGGCCTTGATGATAGCGTTGCGATAGATCACCACGCGGTGTTTCTTGTCCTGCGTGATCGAACTGGCCTGAATATGCCAGGTCGGCTCCTGCGTGACATTGTTTTTCACACACAGTTCGCAGGGGGTGAAAATCGCTTCGCTGAGGCGGTTGGTCTGTTCGTCGAGACGTTCAACCTTGTTGGCGAACAGCTTGGATTTTTCGCCGTCGATATAGGCGATACGATCGCCGGTGCCGGACGAATGTTCATTATCGACCTCCAGCCGGTCGGCGTATTGCACCGAACCGTCCGGATTGATCGTTTGCACATTGCCGGTTGCCACGGTTTTACCCGTCGTCTGATCGTAGCGGACCTCGTCAGCACGAATGAGGCGGCCTTCCCAGCGCATCTCGACCTTGCCGCGCGCCAGCATGATGTTTTCCTCCGGAGAGGTGACCTCGTCCGCAGTGATAAACGCCCCCTCTTCACCCAGCCCATCGTCCGGCAGCGGTGGTTCCGCAGGCGTGTTGCTGTTGGGGCTATCCTTGCCGTTCAGGCGGTCGCGTTCGGCCTTCAGCACCTGTTCGTCGCTCAGGCGCGCGGTCATCGTCACGGGCGCAGGGGCAGAAGCCGGCACCGAGGCGGGCGGATTATCCGTTGCGGCCTGAGCCAGGGCGGGCAGGGCTACGGCCTCCGCAGTCGGAGCGGCAGGGCGCCGGGGGCGCGTGACATGGGGAGCTTCGGAGGCGTCGGCAACCGTCTGACTGACGGACGCAGGTGGTGCGGCCGGATCAGGTACAGGGGCCGTCGTCACAACTGGTGCCGGTCGAGCGACAGCTTCGACCGTCGGTGCGGCCATATCGCTGTCATCAGCGAAAAAGCGAATCCCCCTTACGCCCAGTTCACCTTCGGCGTCGGTTTCCGGACGCGCGGCGGCTTCGCCGCTGACAACGCCGGCGGCCACTAGGGTCAGGACTCCTACGCTCAGCTTGAGCGACGCTTTTCTCATATGGGGTGTACCTGATGGAAGGGAACGCGGGACAAACGCTTCGGGTGATTTGGCTAATAATAGGTTGCCAGACGGCTGTCGGGTATCGCGAATTTGAAGTTCGCTTCATTTTTCATGTCGAAAGACGGGCGAATTTCAGAGTTCAGACACTCAGGACCGATTTTGCTCCTGGCCAGGCGAGGGCGCACCGGGCGTCCTCAGATGTCAATTCCCTTTCCTAGCCGTCCTCGGTGTAAACAAGCAATGTCAGGGCCGTCAAAAAGGCGACCAGCGGAGTGGCCCAGCCCGCCAGA
>NZ_JAIWNX010000178.1 GCF_020217185.1 Asticcacaulis sp. | reverse complement strand
AAGGCCGGGATAACCTCGGCCTTGCCCAGCGAACCACAGAGCTGGTTGAGGAAAAACACCATGAAGCCCAGCACGATGCCTGACAGGGTCAGTCGCGCCAGCCCGCCAATCCGCATCAGGCGCAGGCTGAAGGCGGCCCCCAGCGCCGTCATGGCGGCGAACATCAGCGGCGTGGCCAGCAACTGGTGCAGGCGGAGTATGTAGCCTGCGGCCGAAAAACCGGAAGACTCAATCTGCATTATGGTGCCGGGCAATTGCCAGAAATTGGTCGATTGCGGTACGGCGAAGCGGCTGAACGCCCGCTCCGGGCTCAAATTCGAGTCGATAGAGAGGGTGTTGTAATATAACAGGGATTCGCCGGGTTTGCTGACGCGCGCATTCTTGAGTTGCCAGGTGCCGGGTCGCAGCACCGCCTCTGAGGCGTCGATACGCGTCAGAAAACGCGGGATTTCGGTTTCGTCCAGAGCAAAGGTCCAGAAGCTGGCGTCGATCAGGCGGCCATCATCGCTCTGTTTGCGGGCATGGATAACGGTCTGCTGCTTGCCGTCACCCTGTCTCAGATAGACCTCGCCCGTTTTGGCGCGCGTATCGGATTGTGATTGAAGCGCGGCAAAACGGTCGTACTCATCCGCCAGCCGGGTGGCGATGGGGTTGAGGACGGTTATGGTCAGAGCCCCTAAAATGGCTGCCATGCCGGATACCGGCAGTACAAAGCGCCAGGCCGACATACCGGCGGCGCGCATGGCGATCAGCTCGGAACGGCGGTTCAGCCCCACAAAGGCCGACAGGGTGCCGAACAGAAAGGCAAAGGGCAGCAGGACGAGAATAATATTGGGGGATTTGAGCATCAGCAGACCGACGATCTGCAAGCTGCTCAGGTCGCCGCGCTGACCCAGCGATTTTGATACTTCAACATAGTCGATCAGGAAGATGATGCTGGAGACGATCACCAGAGCCGTGCCGACGGCCATCAGGCAGCGCGTGATGATGTAGGTCGTCAGGCGTTCCCGACGCCACGGATTGGCATAGCTCAGCAGAGTGAGAGCGGCGGTGAGCGGGTTCATGCCTGACCTCCGAGGGGTCTGAGTTCCCTCAGGTTTTGTGCGCCTGTGGCCTTGCCCCGCACGCAGGTGCGGTCGTTTTTGCGGATGATGGCCAGGCAAGCCCAGATCAGCGCCACCGGCACCACATATTGCAGGATATTGGCCACGGGTGTGTTGGCGCACCCGGCCTCGATAGCAAAGCCGACGATACGGATACCGGCGGCGATAAAGGAGACAGTGGCGATGCGACGCCCATAGCCCTGACGGCTGAACGTTCCCCCCAGAACGCCCACAACCGCCAGCAAGCAGAAGCCCAGATTATACAGAGGCCCCGAAATGCGGGCATGGCCTTCGGCCATCAGCTTTGTCCAGTTACCGTTTTCCCACTCCATGGCGCGGTTCGGGAAGAAGAGTTCGTGCGGGAAACGGTCGGAATCCTTGAAGTGCAGATAATCTTCGGAAATCACATACTGCGAAATGTCGAAGGAGTATTCGGCGAAGGTCAGATGGTTCAGCACGCCCTGCGGCGACAATTGCTGGGTCGATCCGTCGCGCAGGATCAGGACCTGCCCCCCCTTGGCCGGGGTAATCACGCGGCCTTCGCGCGCCATATAGGTGCGGTCCTGCCCGTTGGCACCGGGCGTGCGGATGAAGATTTGCCGCAAAAGGCCGCTTTGATCAATCCGCTGCACGTAGATGGTCATGCCGGACGGCGTCGTCGAAAAGTCACCCTCGCGCACAGCGGCGGCAATGACGTCGGTCTTGATCTTGAACAGTTCTTCGCGCATGGCGCGCGAGGCGGCGGGCTGGATGAACAGGGTCATCAACAGGCCCGTCAGGGTGATATAGACCCCGAAGCGCACCACCGGAGACGCGATACGCCACAAGGACATGCCGTTGGCATAGCTGGCCACAATTTCATGGTCATTGTGCATACGGTTGAGCGCCACCAGCGTGCCGACAAAGATGGCCACCGGAAAGATCAGGCCGGACAACTGCGGCAGGGCCAGGAAGGTGATTTTCAGGAAGGTGCTCAGGCTCTGCCCGCGTTCAACGATGACGTCAAACTGGGTCAGGGATTGCGACAGGATGGCGATAGCCGTCAGGGCGGCAATCGCCCCCAGAATCGGCGTGCGCATCTGGCGCGAGATGTAACCTTCGATCGTACGCAATGGCCAGCCTGAAAAAAGTTTTAAAGAAACAAAGATGGCACTTAGATGTCGGCCTTGTCGAAATCATGGCCGCGCACCGTCTATACGATCTGTTTTGACCGCATACACAGGCAATAGCAAGCCATCTACCGCAGTGCAGTAGAAAAATCGGTTGTTTGTTTGCCCTGAGACAACTGTGACCGCCTTGCCACGGCCGGGCAAATGGTGCTTAAACGGGCGCGGATTGCGGGTCCCTGCCCTGAGAGACAAAGGGTGTGTGCGTGGCCCGCCGCATACGCAGATGGAGTTTCCATGCAGATCGAACTGTCCGCCATCCTTCCCGCCGATACCGCCGTGGCCGTTGTGGTCGGCGAGGGCCTGACCCTCAGCGCCGCCGCTCAGGCGCTGGAGACCGCCACGGGCGGCTACTTCACCGGGGCGCTTAAAAAGTCAGGATTTACCGGCGCTAAGGGCAAGGTGCAGACCGTATCGGCCACGGCGGATCAGACCTACACGGCTCTGGTGGCGCTGGGGGCCGGACCTCTGGGCGACCTGAAGGGCCAGACGCTCGAATCGGTGGCCGGCAGCCTCTGGCACGGCCTCAAGGCGTCGGGCCTGACTTCGGTGGCGCTTGATCTGTCCGGCTTTGCGGCGCAAGAGGTGGCGACGGTGCGCTTCGCCCTGACGCTCGCCGCCTATCGCTTCGACAAATATTTCGGTCAGGCCAAGCTGGACAAGCTTCCGGCGCTGAAAACGATCACGCTGGTGACGGCGGATGTGGCCGCCGCCGAAGCGGCTTATCAACCGTTGAAAGCTGTAGCCGAGGGCATCATTCTGGCGCGCAACCTGGTGTCTGAGCCCCCGAACGTCCTCTATCCCGAATCCTACGCCGAAATCATCAAGGGCTACGAATCGCTGGGCCTTAAGGTCGAGGTGCTGGGCGAAGCCGAAATGAAGGCCTTGGGCATGAACGCGCTTCTGGGCGTGGGGCAGGGCTCGCGCAAGGAATCGAAGCTGGTCGTCATGCAGTGGAATGGCGCGGGCGATGCGCAGCCCGTGGCCTTTGTCGGCAAGGGCGTGACCTTTGACACCGGCGGCATCTCCATCAAGCCCGCCGAGGGCATGGAAGACATGAAGTGGGACATGGGCGGTTCGGCGGCCGTGGTCGGAGCCATGGTGGCGCTGGCCGGACGTAAGGCGAAGGTCAATGCCGTCGGTATCGTGGGGCTTGTCGAAAACATGCCGGACGGCAATGCCCAGCGTCCGGGCGATGTGGTGAAGGCCATGTCGGGCACCACGATCGAGGTCATCAATACCGACGCCGAAGGCCGCCTCGTTCTGGCCGACGCCCTGTGGTATTGCCAGGAACGCTTCAAGCCGCAGTTCATGATTGATCTGGCCACCCTGACCGGGGCCATGATCATTTCGCTGGGCATGGACTATGCCGGCGTCTTCTCCAACAATGACGATCTGGCAGACAAGCTGGCGAATGCGTCGAAGTCGGTGTCGGAAAACACCTGGCGTATGCCGCTGCCGCCGCAGTACGAAAAGCAGATCGACTCGAAAATCGCCGACATTCGCAATATTGGCGGCCGTCCGGCGGGTTCGATCACGGCGGCCCTGTTCCTTCAGCGCTTTGTCAATGAGGTGCCGTGGGCGCATATCGACATCGCCCCGACCGCCTGGACCAATGAGCAGCGCCTGACCACCGTGCCCGAAGGCGGCACCGGTTTTGGCGTGCGCACGCTCAATGCGCTGGTTGAGGCCTATTACGAGCAGTAAGGCACGCCCCCTCTGACAAGAAGGGATACCATGACTCAGGTCTGGTTCTATCATCTCGAACGCACGCCGCTGAAGGCCGCCCTGCCGGACCTGCTGGAAAAGACCCTGCAAAAGGGCTGGAAGGCCTATGTGCTGGGGACGGCGGGCGAGACGCTGGAGGGACTGGATCAGCACCTGTGGGCGTATCGCGATGAGGCCTTTCTGCCGCATGGACTGGAGAGTGAGCCTCAGGCGGCGCGCCAACCGGTACTGTTGGGCGACAGCGGCGGCAATGCCAACGGGGCTGAGGTGCTGTTCTCGGTGTCCGCCATGAATTTGCCTGAACTGTCGCCGTATCAGAGGTGTCTGATCCTGTTTGAGGGCCACGATGAGACGCATCTGAACTGGGCGCGCGCCCAATGGAAGACGCTGAAGGCCCAAAATTTCGATCTGGCCTACTGGAAACAAAACGACGCCGGTCGTTGGGAGAAGGTGCAATGATGAAAAAGATCGCGGCCGGTTCGGCCCTGTTGCTGCTGGCCGCCTGTTCGACACCGGCCCCGCCGCCTGTTTCACCGCCGCCGCCACCCGCTGTATCGCGCCCCACACCGCAAAAACCGCCGGAATTCAAACCGGTCGATACCGACAAATGCGAGGCAAAGAGCCTGCAATATCTGGTGGGTAAACCGCGCACCCAGATCCCGGTGCCGCTGGAGCCTTCAAAGCGCCGTGTTCTGTGTTCGACCTGTGCGGCGACCATGGATTACCGCGCCGATCGTCAGACGATCATTTTCGATACGGATACGGGGATTATCAAGTCGGTCTCCTGCGGTTAGGCAAATCGCGCAGTTTGCGGCCTTCTCTCCTCCCTGCGCGAAGCGTGGGGAGGGGGACCACGAAGGGGTGGAGGGGGGCGACTCTGCCAGATGACCCAGCCAAGAGGCTACGAATTACAAACGTCGTGTCCTCGGGAGAAACCGAGTGATCCCCCTCCGCCTCGACGCGCTTCGCTTGCTCGGCACCTCCCCATTGCTGCGCAACAGGGAGGAGATTAAAGGCCCGCCTCGGTTTTGGCCGTCTCATAGACTTCGGCGGCCTCCATCCAGTCGCCCTCCATCTTCACCAGATCGTCTTCCAGCTTGGCCTTTTCCTTGCCGAGTTTGACCGCCTCTGTGGGGGCCTTCACATAGATGTCCGGGTCCGAAAGTTTCAGGTCGATCATCTTGATCTTGTTGCCCAAAGTTTCAATCTGACGCTCTAGGTCGTCGGCCTTTTTCTTCAGCGGCGCGATGGCGTTGCGGGCAGCAGCGGCGGCCTTGCGCGCCTCCTTGGTATTGACGCTGGCCGGCTTGTCCTTAGCGGCGGCCTGCGCTTCCTCGCGCGTCGCTGTCTTGGCGCGTTCGACCACCAGCTTCGCGTAGTCGTCCATAGTGCCGGTATAGGTCTTCACCGTCCCGTCATTGACCAGCCAAAGCTTGTCCGCCACCAGTTCGACCAGCGAGCGGTCGTGGGTGATGATCAGCACGGCGCCTTCATAGTCGTTCAGCGCATCGAGCAGCGCGCGGCGCGAGTCGATATCAAGGTGGTTGGTCGGCTCATCGAGGATCAGCAGGTGCGGGCCGTCCATGGCCACCATGTTGAGCAGCAGGCGGGCGCGCTCACCCCCCGACAGGTCCTTTACCTTGGTCTCGACCTTTTCCACCGTCATGCCGAAGCTGCCCAGACGCCCGCGGCGCTTGGATTCCGTCTCATCCGGGCGGGCGCGGCGCATCATCTCCAGAGGCGTGTCTTCCGGGTCCATGGCCTCGATCTGGTGCTGATGGAACCAGGCGACCGTCATGCGGCGGTCGCGCCACTGCGTGCCGTGCATTTCGGTCAGGGCTCCGGCCAGCAGCTTGGCAAAGGTCGATTTACCGGCCCCGTTGACCCCCAAAACCCCAATCCGATCATCGGGATCGAGCCGGATGTTGATGTTCCGAAGAATGACCGTATCCCCATAGCCGACACTGGCGTCGTCCAGACGCAGGATCGGCGGGGCCAGTTCCTTTTCAGGCGAGGGCAGGCGGAAGGGGGCGACGCGGTCCTGAATATTGGCGGCGATCGGCGGCAGCTTTTCCAGCTTCTTCATGCGCGACTGGGCCTGCGAGGCCTTGGACGCCTTGGCCCTGAACCGATCGACAAAGGCCTGGAGGTGGGCGCGCTCAGCCTCCTGCTTGGCGGCATTGGCGGCGTTGAGGCGGGCCTTTTCGGCGCGCATCCGCTCGAAATTATCATAATTGCCGCTGTAATAGTCGAGCCTTTGCCCCACCACGTGCACGATGGCATCGACCGACTCATTGAGCAGGTCGCGGTCGTGCGAAATCATCAGGGCGGCATTGGGGTAGCGTTTCAGCTTGGCTTCCAGCCACAGGGCCCCTTCGAGGTCGAGATAGTTGGTCGGCTCATCGAGCAGCAGCAGGTCGGGCTCGGCCAAAAGCGCCCCGGCCAGCGCCGCGCGCATCCGCCAGCCACCAGAAAAGTCCGAGATGGGCCGCGTCAGGTCGGCATTGGAAAAGCCCAGACCACTGAGGATTTCCGCAGCGCGCGACGGCGCACGATCCGCGCCGATGGCGTAGAGGTCGTGGTGGATTTCCGCCTGCTGCATCGGATCGGCGGTTTCGAGCGCCTTCAAAAGATTGGCGCGGCGCGTGTCGATGGCCAGGACCGCGTCGATCAGGTGCTGCGGCGAGGCGGCGATTTCCTGATCCACACTGGCCACGCGCCAGCCTTTGGGCGTGGTGATTTCGCCGCCGCCGGGTTGCGACTTGCCCAAAATCAGGCCGAACAGGGTCGATTTGCCGACGCCGTTCAGCCCCACCAGACCGGCCTTGGTTCCCGGCGTCAGGGTCAGGCTGGCGCCATCAAAGAAGCGACGGCCATAGGCGTCGTAGGTCAGGTTGGTGATCTGAAGCATGAGACTGTAAAAAACGTCGTAAAAAAGCGGTTGGCGTAAGCCGTCGGCCTCGCTATAAGCCGCCCCAACCTAAACGCAAGACAAAACGGATTTCCCATGTCCCGTACCTTCTCCATCCTGAAGCCCGACGCCACCCGCCGCAACATCACCGGCGCCGTCAACGCCGTGATCGAGGCCGCCGGCCTGCGCATCGTCGCTCAAAAGCGCGTTCACTTCACCAAGGCTCAGGCCGAGCGCTTCTACGGCGTCCACAAGGAGCGCCCCTTCTTCGGCGAACTGGTTGAACAAATGACCGCCGCGCCGGTCGTCGTTCAGGTTCTGGAAGGCGAAAACGCCGTCGCCAAGTACCGCGAAGTGCTGGGCGCCACCAACCCGGAACAGGCCGCCGAAGGCACCGTCCGTAAGCTGTTCGCCCTGTCGATCGGTGAAAACACCGCGCACGGTTCGGACTCGGACGAAAACGCGGCCATCGAAATCGCGCAGTTCTTCTCGGAAGCCGAAATCGTCGGCTAATCTGAGGCTTATTGCCGAAACTTAAAACCCCGCCGGTGCGCCCGGCGGGGTTTTTTATTAGAGCGATGTGCGGAAAAGTGTGAGCGGTTTTCCGTAAGAACATCGCGACAAAACAAAAATTTAGAGCGAAATGGCGTTTCCACCTAAGTCATTTCGCTCTAGCCACGAAAAGCACGAAAAGCACAAAAAGGCTACCGCCACTTTCCGCCCGTAGGGCCTCCCGTCATTGTCGCCGGACCGCGTGCCCGGCGCATCGCGCCAAATGTTGACCGCGTTGTTCGTGATTTTCGTGTTTATCGTGGTTAAATTCTTCGGTCGCGAATCTAATCCAGTTCAACCACCTCGACGCGGGTGCCGTTGAGCACCAGCGCCAGTTCGCCTTTTTTCAGCTTGATGGCGTCGTCGCCGAACACCTTGCGCCGCCAGCCTTCGAGCGCCGGGACATTGGCCTTGTCATCCAGCGCGATCTTTTCCAGATCGGCCACGGAGGCGATCAGTTTCGGGGCAACGCCTTCGTCTTCGCAGCGCACGCGCAGCAGCACCTTCAGCAGTTCCACCACGCTGGCCGGGACCTGCACCGGCGGCGGGGCCTTATCGACCTTGGGGGCGTATTTTTCCGGCTCGGCCAGAGCCGTCTGGATCACCTCGCACAGTTCGATGCCGAATTTGGACGCCCCGAAACCCTTGGGCGTCGAGCGCAGGCGGTCAAAGGCCGCCGCATCGGTGGGCAGTTGGGTGGCGATTTCGTCCACGCCCTCGTCCTTGAGGATACGGCCGCGCGGCTGATCGCGCTCCTGCGCCACGCGCTCGCGCCACGCCGCCACCTCCTTGAACACCGCCATATATTTCAGCGAGGGCTTGCGCGGACGCAGCCGTCGCCAGGCGTCGTCGGGCGAGGTGTTATAAAGCTTCGGATCGGTCAGATCGGCCATTTCGGCGGCGACCCATTCGTATCGGTTCTGGGCTTTGAGCTTTTCGACCAGCTTCGGATAGAGCTTGGCCAGATGCGTCACATCGCCCAGCGCGTATTGCAACTGCTGCTCGGACAGGGGCCGGCGCGACCAGTCGGTAAAGCGCGAGCCCTTGTCGATATCGACCTTGATCACCTGACGCACCAGCGAATCATAGGCCACCTGATCGCCGAAGCCCGCCGCCATGGCCGCGACCTGCGTATCGAAGACCGGGGCGGGCATGGCCCCCAGATTGTTGAAGATTTCCACGTCCTGACGGCAGGCGTGGAAGACCTTGAGGATGGCCGGATCGGTCAGCAGGTCCAGAAACGGCTGAAGATCGAGGTCAGGGGACAGGGGGTCGATAATGCCCGCGTGCTCCTCAGACGCTGCCTGTATCAGGCACAGCTTGGGCCAGTAGGTGGTTTCGCGCATAAACTCCGTATCGACGGTGATGAACGGGGCGCTGGCGATTTTGGCGCAGAAATCGGTGAGGGCGGCGGTCGTGGTGATAGTGGGCATAAATACGACTTTGTGCGTGAAGCGCGACGGGGATGCCCGTCTTTTTCCACGGCGATGAAAAGAAAGGACCGCACGGCGGCTGCCCGGCGCACGATTTGACGATTTTGCGAATAGCTATAGCAAGTTTTTGCGGGACGAAAAGCGTCAAGCCGGTTATAGAGCGCGCAAATCACCCTCAAATCGCTTTCCGGCGCGTACACTTAAGGTTAGTTTTATGACCGAGCCCCAATCCAACGGCCTTACCTATGCCCAGTCCGGCGTCGATATCGACGCGGGCGAAGCGCTTGTGGACGCCATCAAACCGCTGGCCAAGGCCACGCGCCGTCCCGGTGCCGAGGCCAGCCTGGGCGGGTTTGGTGCCCTGTTTGACCTGAAGGCGGCGGGCTATGACGACCCGCTGATCGTCACGACGACGGACGGCGTGGGCACCAAGCTGCGTATCGCCATCGACACCAACCGCCACGACACGGTGGGTATCGACCTGGTGGCTATGTGCGTCAACGACCTGCTGGCGCAGGGGGCAGAGCCCCTGATGTTTCTCGACTACTACGCCACCTCAAAGCTCGACGTCGATACGGCGCGTCGGGTGGTGGCCGGGATTGCCGAAGGCTGCAAGCGCGCGGGCTGCGCGCTGGTCGGCGGGGAAACCGCCGAAATGCCCGGCATGTACGAGGGCGAAGACTACGATCTGGCCGGGTTCAGCGTCGGCGCGGTCAACCGCGACAAGGTGCTGCCGAAGCTGGAGGCACAGGCGGCGGGCGATCTGATCATCGCTCTGGGGTCGTCGGGTCCGCACTCCAACGGCTATTCGCTGATCCGCAAGGTGGTTGAGCGCTCGGGCCTGAGCTGGGCCGACGATGCGCCGTTTGCCACTGAAAAATCGCTGGCTCAGGCCCTGCTGGAGCCGACGCGCATCTACATTTCGTCGGTTCTGCCGCTGATGAGGGCGGGTCTGGTCACCGGCGGGGCGCATATCACGGGCGGCGGCCTGATCGAAAACCCCGGCCGCGCCATTGCCGAGGGGTTGAAGGCCGAGTTCGATTTCGACGGCTGGACCTTCCCGCCGGTCTTCCAGTGGCTGATGCAGGCAGGCAATATCGACAAACA
>NZ_JAIWNX010000177.1 GCF_020217185.1 Asticcacaulis sp. | reverse complement strand
CGAAATGCTGCGCACCTTTAACTGCGGTGTCGGGTTTGTGCTTTATGTGAAGCCACAGAACGCCGACGCGGTTCTGGCGGCGCTGCTCAATGCGGGCGAAGACGCCTTTATCTGCGGCCAGCTGGTGGCGGCGTAATGAATCTCCTCCCTGTCGCGTAAGCGATGGGGAGGTGGATTTTTGCCATAGGCAAAAAGACGGAGGGGGATGACGCAGGCATTCGGCCTCCCTCCGTCGCCCCTTCGCTAAAGCTCCGGCGCGCCACCTCCCCACGGCTTGCGCCGTAGGGAGGAGAGTTTAGGTGACCCCCAAAACCAAAACCGCCATCTTCATTTCCGGGCGCGGGTCCAACATGATGGCCCTTGTCGAAGCCGCCAAAGCCCCGGACTTTCCGGCCGAATGCGTCGTGGTGGTGTCCAACGATCCTGCCGCCGCCGGGCTTGAGTGGGCCGCGTCGCAAGGCATCGAGGCGCTGGCCGTTGATCACAAGCCCTTCGGCAAGGACCGCGAGGCGCATGAGCGCGCCATTGACGCTGAGTTGCGGGCGCGTGGCGTCGAATTCATCTGTCTGGCCGGCTATATGCGTATCCTGACGCCGTGGCTGGTGACGCAGTGGGAAGGGCGGATGATCAATATTCACCCGTCCCTGCTGCCGAAGTACAAGGGCCTGCACACCCACGAACGCGCCATAGACGCCGGGGATACCGAGGCCGGGTGCAGCATCCACTGGGTGTCCGCCGGGGTGGACGAGGGGGCTTTGATCGCTCAGGCCCGCGTGCCGATTCTCGAGGGCGATACGCCCGATAGGCTGGCGGCGCGGGTGCTGACAGAGGAACACCGGCTCTATCCCGCCGCGGTGCGCGATATTCTAACAAAAATGTAATCTGGCCGTCGTTAAGGTTTCTTGCGCAACAAAGGCGCTCATGTAAAGTCCGCAGCCTGTTATAAATTTACACAGGATGCGCTTGTATGTCGCTGAAATCCGTCCTCACCTACGGGGCCGCCTTTGCGCTGGCCGCCGTCATGGCTCCCGCCGCGCCGGGTACGGCTCTGGCCGACGAAGGCATGTGGACCTTCGACAACTTCCCCGCCGCCAAGGTCAAGGAGACCTACGGCGTGACGCTCGACAAGGCATGGATGGACAAGGTGCAGGCTGCGGCCGTGCGCCTGTCGGGCTGCTCGGCCTCGGTGGTGTCGCCGGACGGTCTGGTGCTGACCAATGCCCACTGCGTGATTGCCTGTGCGCAGGACCTGTCCACGCCGCAGGCGGATTACGTCAATGACGGCTTCCTGACGAAGGCCCGCACCGAGGAAAAGACCTGCCCCGGTCAGACGGCGGAAATCCTTTTGTCGATCACCGACGTGACCAAGGACATCAATGCGGCGACCAAGGGTCTCACCGGCGCTGACTTCGTCAAGGCGCAGAACGTCAAGTCGGCCGAGCTGGAAAAGGCCGCGTGCGGCGATGACAAGACGATCCGCTGTCAGGTGATCAGCTTCTATCAGGGCGGTGAGTACAAGCTCTATAAGTATCGCCGCTATACCGATGTGCGTCTGGTCTTCTATCCGGAATATAAGGCGGGCTTCTTTGGCGGGGACCCCGACAATTTCAACTTCCCGCGCTACAATCTCGATTCCGGCTTCCTGCGCCTGTACGAGAACGGTCAGCCGGTGAAGACGCCGCAGCATCTCAAATTCGCCACGACGGCGCCCAAGGAGAACGAGCTGGTGCTGGTGGCCGGTAACCCCGGTTCGACCAGCCGTCTGTTGACCGTCTCTCAGCTTGAAACCCTGCGTGACGTGACCATCCCGACCCAGCAACTGATGCGCTCGGAACTGCGCGGCCGCCTGATCCAGTTTGGGGCTGAATCCGAAGCTAACAAGAAAATCACCGTCGATACCCTGACCAGCCTCGAAAACGGCTTCAAGGTCTTCTACGGTCAGCAGCTGGCGCTTCAGGATCCGAAGGTTATGGAGGCCAAACGCGCCGAAGAAGCGGCCCTGAAGGCCGGTATGAGCGCTGAGGACAAGGCGCTCTATGGCGATCCGTGGGCCGATCTGGCGGCGGTTCAGGTGGCGGCCAAGGACCTCTATCTGCCCTACTATTTCCTCGACTCGTCGCTCAATTCGTCGAGCCTGTTCTCCTATGCCCGCACCCTGGTGCGCGCCGCCAAGGAGCGCGCCAAGCTGTCCGCCGAGCGTTTGCCGGAATTTGCCGATACGCGCCTGCCGCTGGTCGAAAAGCGCCTGCTGGACAAGGCGAACATCATCCCGGCGCATGAGCGCATCTTCCTCGAATTCCGCCTGCTCAAGGCCCGCGAATATCTGACGACGGACAACGCCATCACCAAGCTGATGCTGGGTAAGGAATCGCCCGAAGGCCTGTCGAAGCGCCTGATCGAAGGCACGAAGCTCGGTGATCCGGCGGTGCGCAAGGCCCTGTGGGACGGCGGTCTGGCGGCCATTCAGGCCTCTGACGACCCGATGATCCAGTATGCGCTGAAAATCGACGATCAGGCGCTGGCGCTACGCAAGGAATACGAGGCCAAGGTTTCGGGCCCGACGCGCATCGCCGCCGAAAAGGTCGCCAAGATCCGCTTCAAGGCCTATGGCAACTCGACCTATCCGGACGCGACCTTCTCGCTTCGCCTGTCCTATGGCAAGGTGACGGGCTGGACCTATCGCGGTCAGACCGTGCCGGCCTTTACGCAGTTCGCGGGCCTGTATGACCGCGCTACGGGCAACGACCCCTATGAGCTGTCGCCGAAGTTCGCCGCCGCCAAGAGCAAGATCGACCCGAAGATCGTCTATAACTTCTCCTCGACCAATGACATCATCGGCGGCAATTCCGGCTCGCCGGTGATCAATGCCAGGGCGGAAGTCGTGGGCGCGGCCTTTGACGGCAATATCCATAGCCTGGGCGGGGCCTACTACTATGACGGCACGATCAACCGCACCGTCACCGTGGCCTCAACCGCCATCCTTGAAGCGCTGGACAAGGTCTATGACCAGAAGGCGCTGGTGAAGGAACTGAGCGGTAAGTAAGTCAAAATCTCCTCCCTGTGCCGAAGGCATGGGGAGGTGGCAGGCTGCGAAGCAGACTGACGGAGGGGGATTGCGCCTTCGTCGGTCACGCGCGCTGCCCCTTGAAATCAGAAAAGGCCGGGGATCGCGTTCCCGGCCTTTTTCCGTGTCATCCCCCTCCGCCTCGCAAGCTCGGCACCTCCCCATTGCTGCGCAACAGGGAGGAGGGAGTCAGCCATATCTTCCGGTTAAGACGCCTATTATCAACGCCAAAACGAATAGCCCGCTTATGCTTGCAGCCGCTTTTACGCCACTCTTGACACCACCGGTCATAAAGCCCGAGCCAAATGAGATGATGGCAATCCAACCCCACCATCCCAGCGACGCCCAGCGGAACTGAAGCTTCTGTCCCCAAAGGTCAAAATAATAACCGTGAGCAAAGAACGCGCCTATTCCGGTAACGACAATAGCTATGCCAATCCAAGTGTTTGCGGTTTGGCGAAGCTTCTGCGTTTCGGATGGCATGGGGTCAATAACTTCCCATTTTCAGGTTGAGTTTCAGCGCATTGGCCAGTGCCTTGGCGCGTTTGCGTGTCTGTTCGCCAAGGAGCAGGTCTTCCCAGCCGCTCTTGGCCTCCAGCACCAGATCGCGGCCCTGCTGCGTCAGGTGGGCGTGGCGGAGCAGGGCGCCCGACTTGGCCGACAGGTCACAGCCCAGCCGCAAGGCCAGACCCAGCCGCGTGGCGCGCTCAAGCCCGTCATCGCCCAGAATACGGCTGATCAGCACCGGCTCCTTGGTATAGGCGTCGCCGGAATAGCGGGTGAACAGGGTCGAGGCCAGGAAGACGCGCTCGGCGTGGTTCTGCCCCGGAATAGGGGCACGCAGCACCTGATCGCAGACGAGGTCGGCGCGGTGGTCGGGGTGCAGCAGTGCGCCCATATCGGCCAGCTTGGATGCCGCGCGGATCAGCCGCACATCGGGTATGTCGATGCCGGAGGTGGTATCGTAGAAATCGCATACCCACTGGGCCAGAGCCGGCCCCATATCGTTGCTGATACCCTGACGCGCCCCCAGAGCGGCGCAGCCTTCGATCAGCGGGTCGCGCTTTTGCACGTCCTTCGGCAATTGTTCAAACAGCACGCCTTCGCGCAGGCCGTTGGCCGAAAAGTTGATAGTGTCGAAGCCGAAGGTTTCGATCAGGGCCTGAAGCACCAGAGCCGCATAGGCCAGATGCTCCATGCGCCGCTTGGTGACGCCGCGGATGCGTTCCAGCGAGGCGGGCGACTGGGTGGCGATCAGGCGGCAGATATTGAGGGCTTCGCGCGCGGGCAGCTCAAATTGCTGAACGATCTGAAGCGGGTAGTTGGCCTTCTGCATCCAGATGATGGCGAGGTTGCGCCACGCGCCGCCGACCGCATGAAAAGTTGCAAACTGAAAGCGATCCTTGTGCGGCGTCAGAACCTCACGGATGCGCGTCAGGGTCTTGTCGATATCGACCGCTGCCGGAGCCCCCAGCGCGAACGGCCCCAGAGGCAGGGTGATGCCTTTGAAGGCGTTTTCGCCTTGCAGATCAATCAGCTCAAGGCTCGATCCGCCGAGGTCGCCCACCACTCCCACCGCATCATCATGGCCGCACAGCACGCCCAGCGCCGAGTAATAGGCCTCTTCGGCCCCGCTGAGGACGCGCACCTTGAAGCCCGTTTCGGCCTCAATAGTTTGCACCATGTCCGGGCCGTCTTCGGCTTCACGGATAGCGGCGGTCGCCACGGCGTGCACCTGCGACAGGGGGTAGGAATCGACGATGAAACGAAAGCGTTTCAGCGCGATCAGCGTGTCGCGGCAGCCCGACGGGCTCAGGCGGCCGCTGCTCATCAGTTCGCGCCCCAGCCCCGCCAGCACCTTTTCGTTATGCACCGGCCAGATCGAGCGCCCTTCGACGCGATAGATGACCAGACGCACCGAGTTCGACCCGATGTCGATGACGGCCGTGTAGTAGGCGGCGGGCAGGGCCGTCGCGGCGGGAAGGGGGGCAAAGCTACTTTCGGGCACCGACATGATCAAACGCTTGGGGGAGATCCTTGACGCCGCGACCTCTACCGGACAGCGACGGGTTTGTCATGAAGTATTCGTGGGCCGAGAAGGGCGCATCGAGGCCGGTCGTATCAAAGCGCGTATAGGTGCCGTCTGACGACAGGTTCCACGATTGCGCCTCGTCATTGAGGTTGGCGACCATGATCTGATCCAGCACCTGACGGTGCACGGTCGGGTTATCAACCGGGATCAGGGTTTCGACGCGGCGGTCCAGATTGCGGCTCATCCAGTCGGCGGACGAGATGAAGACGCGCGCCTGATCCGACGGCAGGGCGTGGCCATTGGCGAAGCACACGATGCGCGTGTGCTCTAGGAAGCGCCCGACGATCGACTTGACGCGGATATTGTCCGAATAGCCCGCCACGCCGGGACGCAGGCAGCAGATACCACGGATGACGAGGTCGATCTGCACCCCGGCCTGCGAGGCCTGATAGAGCTTGCGGATGATCACCGGATCGACCAGCGAATTCATCTTGGCCCAGATTTGCGCGGGCTTGCCGGCGCGGGCATTGGCGATTTCCTGCTCGATCAGATAGATCAGCCCCTGTTTCAGCGTCACGGGCGAGAAGTAAAGCTTTTCCATCACGTCCGGGCGGGCATAGCCGGTGATGAAGTTGAAGACGCGCATGGCGTCGCGCCCCAGCGCCGGGTCGGCGGTAAACAGGCTCAGGTCCGTATAGACCTTGGCCGTCACCGGGTGATAGTTGCCGGTGCCGAAGTGGCAATAGGTGCGCAAGGCCTCGCCTTCGCGGCGCGCCACGACGCTCAGCTTGGCGTGGGTCTTGTACTCCACAAAGCCATAGACGACGTGCACGCCCGCGCGTTCCATGGCGCGGGCCCAGCGCAGATTGGCCTCTTCGTCAAAGCGCGCCTTGATTTCGACCAGTGCCGTGACGTTTTTGCCTTGCTCGGCGGCCTCGATGAGGGCCGCGACGATGGGCGAGTCCTTTGAGGTGCGGTAAAGCGTCTGTTTGATCGCGATGACGTTGGGGTCGCGCGCCGCCTGACGCAGGAACTGCACCACGGCGTCGAAGCTCTCGAACGGGTGGTGGACCAGAATGTCCTTTTCGCGGATGGCCGAGAAGATGTCCCCGGCATTGTCGCGGATGCGTTCCGGGAAGCGCGGCGTGTAGGGCTTGAATTTCAGGTCGTTGCGGTCGGGCGGGATAAGCTGCGACAGCTCGGACATGCCCAGAATGCCATCGACAATGGTCACGTCCTGCGGCTGGGCGTGCAGTTGCTCGATGATGAATTCGCGCAGGTCTTCGGGCATGGAGGCGCCGAACTTGACGCGCACCACCGAACCGAGACGGCGCTGCTTCAGCAGGGCTTCGAACTCACGCACCAGGTCTTCGGCTTCTTCCTCGATTTCGATGTCCGAGTCGCGGATGATACGGAAGACGCCCTTGCCCAGAATATCGAAGCCGGGGAAGATCTGCTGGGCGAACATGACCACCATGCCCTCCAGCGTGACGAATTTGCGCCGCGTGTTCTGACCGCGCGAATTGCCACCGATCTCCCAGAAGCGGCGCACGCCCGTAGGAATGGGCACAAGGGCGTAAAGCGTCTTGGCATCGGCGCGGCGTTGCAGTTTCAGCGCGATGCAGAAGCCCAGATTGGGGATGAAGGGGAAGGGGTGCGCCGGGTCGATGGCCAGCGGCGTCAGCACGGGGAAAAGCTGCTCATGGAAGCGCTTTTCCAGCCACGCCGTGTCGGTCTTGGTGACCTCCTTGTGGTCGAGCAGGATCAGGCCATTGGCCGACAGTTCGGCCTTCAGCTTGGACCAGATGGTCTGCTGCTTGTTCATCAGGGCCTGAGCGACCTTGTTGACGGCCTCAAGCTGTTCGGCCGGGGTGTGGCCGTCTTCGGACAGGATACGCACGCCTTCGCGCACCTGACCCTGAAGCCCGGCGACGCGCACCATGTAGAATTCGTCGAGATTGTTGGCCGAAATCGACAGGAAGCGCAGCCGCTCCAGCAACGGGTGGCGCGGATTTTCGGCCTCTTCGATCACCCGCTTGTTGAAGGCCAGCCACGACAGTTCGCGGTTGATATAGAGCGCATCGCCCAGCGCCTCGTCCGAGGTCAGATCAATTTGAGCCTCTGACTGAGGCTCAGCCGCCACCGACTCTGTCGTGCGGATAATGTCATTGACGGTTTCGGAGGCGGGCATGGCGGTTCAGAATCCTTATTTTCTTATGTTTTACTGACTAAATCTCATCCCAATCGTCGAACCAAGTCATATTTTCACTGGTCTCGATAAATTGACGCGCCAAAGACCGGGTAAAGGCGCGGCCATTGGCATATGCCTCAAGACCTGTGACAATTTTTTGGGCGTGCGCCACCGAGCGCTCCATGCGGCGGCTGAGATATTCCAGCACGTCGTCGGAGGGCGTGATGACGCGCGCTTCAAACAGCTTTTTCAGCACGCTTTTCAGCAGGCTATCGTCCGGTTCCGGCATATCGACGACGCGCATGGCCTTCAGCCGCGACTCGAAATCGGGGACACGGATGGTCCATTGCGCCGGGTGCTGCCGTGACAGCAGCAGCAGGCGGCCGTCCGACGCCGTGCGGTTATAGAGGTGGAACAGGACCTCCTGATCAAAGGTCTCAGCCTCATCGACCACGAACAGGGTGGCGGTGTCGGGTACGGGCACGCCGGGGCTCAGCCAGTGCGCGCCTTGCGTTTCAGCAAACACATGGCCGGCGTGGGTCTTGCCGGAGCCGATCGGTCCGGTCAGCACCAGATGCGGGTTCAGCCAGTCTGCGGGCTGCCTCAAAAGGTCGAACAGGGCGCGATTGGCGTCGGAAACGACAAAGTTCGCCGCCGCATAGGGGGCAGGCAGGGACAGGTCGAGCGGGTACTGATGCGCCATGCGCTTAACTTAGGAAGATGGGGCGCAGAAGGCAATCCGTGGCCGCCGCATCCGATGGGGTTAGTTCGGTGGGCCGTTCTGGGGAAAAGAAACCCCGGATAGACACGGAGGGTCCGAGAAGGGTGAGGCGTGTGGGTATGACTATCCGTGAGATCGCCACAGGCGATCATCCGTGTGCATCCGTGGCCTGAAACTGAAAAAACATCTCACTTGCAAAGTGAAATTAAATTCGGAGGCGGCTTTTTGCCGGGAGTCCGGACACAAGTCTTGACAATCCGCCCCTGTCATGTGCCCTAGCCCCCAACCGTTTTTTGAGCCGGATTCAGAGACTCACAATGCATAGTTACCGTACCCATACCTGCGGCGCGCTGCGCGCCACCGACGCCGGCGCCGAGGTGCGCGTGTCGGGCTGGATTCACCGCAAGCGCGACCACGGCGGCCTGTTGTTCATCGACCTGCGCGACCATTACGGCCTGACGCAACTGGTGTTCAATCCGGACAGCGCGGGTTTTGCCAAGGTCGAACGCTTGCGTGCTGAAAGCGTTATCCGCGTCGATGGCAAGGTGGTGGCGAGGGATGAGGCGACCGTCAATCCCAACCTGCCGACCGGGGCTATCGAAGTCGTGGTGTCGGATATCGAAGTGCTGTCCGAAGCCGCCGAACTGCCGCTGCCGGTGTTCGGTGAGCCTGAATATCCCGAAGAAATCCGTCTGAAAAACCGCTTCCTCGACCTGCGCCGCGAAACCCTGCACAAGAACATCGTGCTGCGCTCGCGCGTCATTCAGTCGATCCGTAACCGCATGGTCGCGCAGGGTTTTCTGGAATACCAGACCCCCATCCTGACCGCCTCGTCGCCCGAAGGGGCGCGCGACTTCCTGGTGCCGTCGCGTCTGCACGCGGGCAAGTTCTATGCCCTTCCGCAAGCGCCGCAGCAGTTCAAGCAGTTGCTGATGGTGTCGGGTTTCGACCGCTATTTCCAGATCGCGCCGTGCTTCCGAGACGAAGACCTGCGCGCTGACCGTTCGCTGGAATTCTATCAGCTCGATATCGAGATGAGCTTTGTGACGCAGGAAGACGTGTTCGCGGCCATCGAGCCGGTGATGCACGGCCTGTTTACCGAGTTCGGCGAAGGCAAGCGCGTGTCCAGCTATCCGTTCCAGCGCATCCCCTACAAAGAGTCCATCGCCAAGTACGGCTCGGACAAGCCGGACCTGCGCAACCCCATCGAAATGCAGGACGTGTCTGAGCATTTCCGCGGCGGCGGCTTTGGCCTGTTTGCGCGTATCCTCGAAAACAGCGCCAATGCCGTGTGGGCCATTCCGGCCCCCAAGGGCGGCTCGCGCGCCTTCTGCGACCGTATGAATTCCTGGGCGCAGGGCGAAGGTCAGCCGGGCCTCGGCTACATCTTCTGGTCTGAGGATCAGGGTGCGTGGGGCGGCCCCATCGCCAAAAACCTCGGCAACGACGCCACCACGGCGCTGATGAACGCTCTGGGTCTGGGGCAGGGCGACGCAGCCTTCTTCGTGGCTGGCGATCCCAAGGTCTTCTACAAGTTTGCCGGTCTGGCGCGCACCAAGGTCGGCACCGATCTCAACCTGGTGGACGAGGATCAGTTCCGCTTCTGCTGGATCGTCGATTTCCCGATGTTCGAGTACAATGAGGACGAGAAGAAGGTCGATTTCTCGCACAACCCCTTCTCCATGCCGCAAGGCGAGATGGAGGCGCTTCTCACCAAGGACCCGCTCGACATTCTGGCCTATCAGTACGACATCGTCTGCAACGGCTATGAGCTGTGCTCCGGCGCGATCCGGAACCACAAGCAGGAGATCATGCTCAAGGCCTTTGAGATCGCGGGCTATGGCGCCGATGTGGTCGAAAATCAGTTTGGCGGGATGCTCAATGCCTTCAAATACGGCGCGCCGCCGCACGGCGGTCTGGCCCCCGGTATCGACCGCATTGTGATGCTGCTGGCCGGTCAGACGGCGATCCGCGAGGTCATCGCCTTCCCGC
>NZ_JAIWNX010000176.1 GCF_020217185.1 Asticcacaulis sp. | reverse complement strand
TGAACCAGCAGGGGCAGGACGTGATGATGAGCGCCCCGTCGGAGGTGACGGAGAAGCAGTTGAAGGAACTGCATATCCGGACGCAACTGCCGATCAAGGTGAGCTAAACCTAAGGGGTGTGGGGTCTGTGACCCCACAAACCTTTAATATTCAAAGAAAAACCCCTTCGGTTTTGCCGAAGGGGTTTTTCTTTGAAAGTAGAAGACTTGGGGCCGCAGGCCCCAAACCCCATAACGTATCAGCACACCGGAACGCGGATACCCTTCGGCGCCACCGTCGTCTTATCGCCGCAAGCCTGATCCATCATGCGCTGGGTGATGCCGCGCGCCGACGCCATCTCGGCCCCGGAAAAGTTGACGCCGCTCAGATTGGCACCCGCAAAATTGGCCCCTTCGAGGTAGGCCCCGACGAAATTGGCATTGGTCAGGTTGGTGCGCGCGAAATTGGCGTGGCCGAACAGCGAGCCAAACCCGTTAAGGTCACGCAGGTCACCGCCCGCAAAGCTCGTGCCGTTGAAAACGCCGCTCGACAGGTCCGCCTGACGCAGGCGCGCCCCGGCGAAATTCTTGCCTTTCAGCGTCTTACCGGAAAAATCGGCCTGGAACAGGTTGCAGCCAGGGCAGGACGCGCCCGAACCGGCACGGCTGATCTGTACAGGGTTTTGCGCCGAAGCGGGAAGGGCAAACAGCGAAAGCGCGGCCACGGCCAGAGCGATGCGTTTCATGATGGGACACCTCTTGTGGTTTAGCTTTTCTTAAGCAAGATCGGGGCCTGCGCGCTCCCCTCCGTAAACCGGAGAGGTATAAGAGCAGTTTACAAAACCCCTCATTCCCGGTAAAGGCGCTTTCATGTTCCAGACGACCACCACCAAAGCCACTACCAAGCCGACCCGCATCGCGGGGCCGGTCCGGTCGTGCTGACGGTGTAAGCCAAGGCATCTGGACGAAGCCCCGCGGAACGCGCGGGGCCGGTTTCACAGAAAACCCAACACCTCGCGCCTCCCGCCAAACCTTTTTTTGACGCAGGAGACGTGACCTATGAACGATCAATCCCATTATACGCAGTTTCCCAATGTGGGGATAGTTGGCGCGACGGGCCTTGTTGGCGGCATGATGCTGACCCTTCTGGGCGAACGCCGCTTCCCGCTGAACAAGCTGCGCCTGTTTGCCTCCGCCCGTTCGGCCGGCAGCCGCGTGCGTTTCGGGGAGCGCGAAATCGTGGTGGAGGACGCCTCCGCCGCCGACTATAGTGGCCTTGATATCGTTTTCTTCTCGGCGGGCGGTTCAACGTCCAAGGCCCTGGCCGAAAAGGTGGCCGCCGCCGGGGCCATCGTCATCGACAATTCGTCGGCCTGGCGCAGCGATCCGGACGTGCCGCTGGTGGTGGCTGAGGTCAATCCGCACGCGCTGCGCAACGTCCCCAAGGGCATTATCGCCAATCCGAACTGCACCACCATGGCCGCCATGCCGGTCCTGAAGCCGCTGCACGCGGCGGCGGGGCTGAAGCGCCTGATCGCCAGCACCTATCAGGCCGTGTCCGGCGGCGGCATGGAAGGCGTTGAAATCCTGCGCGATCAGATCGTGGCGGGGGCCGACGCCTGCGCCGCTCTGGCGCAGGACGGGGCGGCGGTCGATCTGGGAACGGTGCGCAAATGGGCGGTGCCGATCGCCTATAATGTCGTGCCGCTCAACTACGTGCCGGGCGAGGACGGCTATACGGAAGAGGAACTGAAGCTGCGCGACGAAAGCCGTAAAATCCTTGAAATCCCTGAGTTGCAGGTCGCGGCGACCTGCGTGCGCGTGCCGGTCTTTACGGGCCATTCCCTGTCGATCAATGCCGAATTCGAGCGCCCGATGACGCCTGAGGCGGCGCTGGCCCTGCTGGCCGAAGCCCCCGGCGTCGAACTTGCCGACGTGCCCAATCCGCTGGCCGTCACCGGCCGCGACCCGGTGCAGGTGGGCCGCATCCGCCGCGATCCGACCGTGGCGCATGGCCTGACCCTGTTCGTCAGCGGCGACAACTTGCGCAAGGGTGCCGCACTCAATGCCGTGCAGATTGCCGAGGAATGGTTGAAGCAAAAGGCGTGGGCGTAAGACCCATATACCTCCCCAGCTTGCTGGGGAGGTATTTGTGCGGGATCATTCCCCCTGCGCTTCGGGGGGCAGGGACTGATCGTCGGATTTCGAAGGTTTGCGTCCAAAGGGCACGACGACCAGATTGTCCGGCTGTCCGCGCATAAACCCCTTGGAAATCAGGTGCGAGGCGGCAATGCCTTCGTTGCCGTCATCGGCCAGCTTCGACAGGCCATGCCCCTGACCCAGACCGTCGGCGTTCAGCTCATCCGGGTCGGCGTTCGACAGGTCTTCGCGGTTGAGATAGGAAATCGCCAGTTCCCGGAAGATATAGTCGAGGATCGAGGTCGCCGAGCGGATCGAATCGTTGCCGCTGACCGGACCGGCCGGTTCAAAGCGCGTAAAGACGAAGGCATCGACAAATTCGTCGAGCGGCACGCCGTATTGCAGGCCGATCGACACGGCGATGGCGAAATTATTCATCAGTGAACGGAAGGCCGCGCCTTCCTTGTGCATGTCGATGAAGATTTCGCCCACGGAACCGTCTTCATATTCGCCGGTGTGCAGATAGACCTTATGGCCGCCGACGCTGGCCTTCTGGATATAGCCCTTGCGGCGGTCGGGCAGCTTCTGGCGTTCGCGGTCGCGTTCGATGATCTTTTCGATGACCGTCTGGGCCGGGGCTTCGCGCACAGGTTCCGGAGTCGGGCGGCGGGCCTCTTCAAATTCCGGAATATCGAGCGTCAGCGACGGCGGGGCCGGCTGACGCTTGAGGCCGATGGCGCGCAGACCGCTATCGGCCGCCTGAGCGAGGGCCTTGAGCGCGTCGGGCACCCCCTGATCCCATTCAAGCACCAGAGCCGAGGCCGCCGGCGCCGAGGCAAAGCTTTCGAGTTTTTGTCGTAGGGCCAGTCGTGCCTTCAGGCCGGGGGGGCTCAGGCGCTGACGCAGGGCGTCAGGCAGCCCCTCCGTGGTGTCATGGCCGAAGATAAAGGCCTGCGCCTCAGCGATTTCGTCCGCCGTAAAGCCCATCAAACGCAGCAGACTAAAGCCCGGCGCGTGCAGGTCTTCGTCGCTGATGCCCCAGATATCCTTGATAAAATCGGCATCCAGCACCGCCGGGGACACCACCTCATCAAGGCTGTAGGCGGTGATCAGGGCGTCTTCGAGGGCCGCGATCTCAAAATCGCTCAGTCCCTTGGCTTTCAGGGTCTGGGCGTGGATATGCGGCGCGCCGTCCAGCGTGCGGTGGCCCAGCAGATGCGTGCGCACGGCGTCGCGTTCATCTCCGCTCAGCCCTTGCCAGACGGCGGGGTGCAGGCCGCGCACAAAGACGCCGTCGGCGCCTTCCATCGCCACGGTCAGGGCGGTCAGCGGCGCATCGCCCAGCGTCACGCCCAGCCGCAGCGACAATTCCGGATCGTCAAACAGGGTCGTCGTCTGGACGTGGCGCAGGCCGGTGGGTTTGGCCAGTTTCAGCGCCGTTTGCAAGCGCGTCAAGGCGTGCGCCTTGAGGTCGGCGCTTTTGAGGCCCGACAGGCGATAGAGCTTCTGGCTCAGCGTCGATACCCGCTCGTCGCGTTCGGCGGCGAACCCGGCATAGGGCGTCAGGTGACGCGACAACACGGCGGAGGCGTGCACGCTTTCGGCATCCAGCACGGCCATCAGGGCGGCGGCAAAATCCTGCCCCGCTTCGGTTTGCGCGCTCAGGCCCAGCGCCATAAGGGTTTCGCTGAGGCCCGCCACGGTGAGGGCGACGGGGCGATGCTGGGCCAGACGCTGTGCCGCTTCGGGCGTGGCGGCAAAGGCCAGGTGGCTTTCGATATCGAGCGCCACGGTCCACAGGGCGGTGCAGGCGGCAAAGCCTTCGACATCGAAGCCGGTTTGTTTGAGGAAACCATAGGCGTTGAGCGCGGCGCGCGGCGCGATCAGGGCGTCGTCCAGCGCTTCGGCGGCGTCCGGATCGAAGGCGATCCACAGGCGACCGCTTTCCAGCGCCGCCTGCGCCGCCAGACGCGCCGACGGGTCACCCGCGGCGATCAGGTCGCGGCGCGCCGTCACGATGACCGGTGCGGCGGGCCGGTCGGCCTCGACATTTTGCAAAGACCAGTCGGGCAGGGCGCTGTCGCCGGTCAAACCATCCGTGGACTGAATAACCGACTGAATGAGCGCGTCCGAAGCCCCCAGACGCCGGGCCTTCAGCGCCGCGCGGGCCAGCGCTGGATTATGTTGTAAGCTGGCGCGCTGTTCGCCCTCGGCGCGGGCAATGGCGGCGGTGATGCCGGACAGGGCGGCGTGCAACTGATCGCGGGTGGCGCGGGCGACCGCTTCGGAGCGCGCGCCGACCAGAAGGTCGCGCAGCTCACGCACGCAGGCAGGGTCTTCGATATCGGCGTAGCGGGCCTCGGTCTGGCCGAGTTTGCGGCCGTCCAGCAAGGGCACGCGGTGCCCGGTCCGCAGGCCCGTTGCGGGGGCGGCCAGCCCCAACCGCAGGGTCGCCGCCAGTTCGGCCGCAAAGGCCTGCGCCTCATCTTCGCGCAATATACCGTACACCCGGCCCCACGCCGCCAGACGATGGGCATAGAGTTCGAACGCCCCATCCAGCCCTTCGGCCACGGGCGGAAACGCCCCTTCGGGCAGGTCGCGCGGCAAGGCTTCGACCCAGTCGTGCCAGGCTTCGCTTTGCGCCGTGGTCCACTCGCGTGGGCACAGGACGCTGAAACTGTCGGGGCCGCGTTCGATTTCGCGCCATTCCAGCACCGGCTGGGCCTGTTCGGCGCGGGCCGCAAAGGACAGATCGGGCAGGACAGAATCGCCGGACATTATCTTTGCCATTGGCTTCCCCGGATTGGCGAACACAGTTGGGGATAAAGTCTAGACCGATTTTAACCTTTCAGCAATAAATGTGGGGCCGGAGGGCTGATCCATCCACAATATGTTGCGTAGCTCTCGCATGGGGGATAATTCGCCGGTTGTGGCCTCTGAAGCGCTTTACGCAGATGCAGCGGCGCTTTATAAGTCAGGGGACGCATAACCGGCGGAGTCTCCCTCTTCGCCATTTAGTGAAATAGGGTAAGACCTTGCTGGATAAAGCCTTCTTGTGGTGGAGCGGTGCGACGCTCGGTACGCTGTTCACCATCGGCCGCACGTCGAAGCTCGTCGGGACCGACGAATTCGGCAACAAATATTATCAGGCCCGCAACACCAAAGAAAGCTACGGCGACAAGCCGCGCCGATATGTGATCTATAACGGCTATGCCGACGCCTCGAAGATCCCGCCCGACTGGCACGGCTGGATGCACTATATGTACGACGAGCCGCCGACGGTGGCCCCGCTGCCGCGCAAATCGTGGGAAAAGCCGCACCTGCCTAACCTGTCGGGGACGCCGTTCGCGCAGTTCCCCAAGGGGTCGCTGAACGCCGAAGGCGAGCGTCAGGCGTCGAAGTCGGGCGACTATGAGGCGTGGAAGCCCTGATGAGAAGGACCGGCGCGATGGTTCGGGCGGTGCTGCTGATGGCCGGTGTGGCCGCCATCGCCTTGCCGCTCTATGCCCAGAACATCCCGCCCGACGAAGAAGCTCCGCGACGCGGTGACCGCCGCGATGCGCGCGACAATGCCGACTATGACCCGGAACCCTACTATATCGACGGCGTAGAGTATAAGCCCTACGACCCGACCGGGAATAAACGCAATGCCCCTCAGCGCGCCGCCAATACGCAAACCGTGAACCGCCCGGCCGCGCCGGTGGCCAGCCAGCCGCAGGCCGTGGGGACGGGAACGCCCGCCGCCGTGCCGCCAACCGCTGCCGCTCAGTCGTCGGCGGGCACGCCCTATGTTGATTCCGCCGGTCAGGTGGTGGGCAATGCGCCGGTGGCCAGCAGCAGCGCGTCTCAGTCTTCGGCCCCTGTGGTCGTGGTGCCGCCCGAAAAGCGCCTGCGCTACAGTGCGGCCATCCTGACCGTGCTCGACAAGGTGACCGGCGAAGCCATTCGCTTTGAAGCGCCGGTGGGCAAGCCCAAGCGCTACCGCGGCATGGTCTATACGGTAAAGGCCTGCGAAACCTCGGCGCAGGACGAGGCGATGAGCGACACCATGACCTATCTGGAGGTACGTACCTCGCCGCAACCGGCGGCCAATGGCACCGTGCCCAAGCCCAAAGACGTGTTCAAGGGCTGGACCTACGCCTCGACGCCGGGCGTCAACGGCATGGAACACCCGGTCTATGACGTCTGGGTGGTCAGTTGCAGGACGCCCTTGCCGGTCACGGCGGTCGCCAGCCGGTAGAAGTCGCCTTCGACCGAGAGTGCGTCTTTCAGGCGCGCCTTGTAATCCTCACGCGGAATTTCGATGACGCCGAACTGTCGCAGATGGTCGGTGAGGAACTGACAATCGAGCAGGCGATAGCCACCGGCGCGCAGCCGCGCCACCAGATGCACCAGCGCGATCTTTGAGGCATCCGTGGCGCGCGACACCATGCTTTCGCCGAAAAAGGCCCCGTTGATGGCCACGCCATAAAGCCCGCCGACCAGCCGCGTCCCGTCCCACACCTCGACGCTGTGGGCCAGGCCACGCGCGAACAGGGCTTCGTAAAGCGATTGAATGGAATGGGAAATCCACGTGCTTTCGCGGTCGGCGGCGCTTTCGGCGCACAGTTCGATGACCTGGCGGAAGGCCGTGTCGATCTTCACCGTGAAGGGGGTGTTACGCACGGTGCGCGCCAGCCGCGACGGCACATGGACGCCCTCCAGCGGCAATATGCCCCGCAGCGGCGGATCGACCAGAAACAGGGTCTCATCGTCACGCGCATCCGACATCGGAAAAATGCCGGTGCGGTAGCATTGGACCAGATCGTCGAGGGTGAATTCCTGCAAGGCTTTACTTGGGCAAGTGGTGGGATAATATTCTCCTAACTTCTTAGGAGGCGCAAATGGTAGGCTATGCTGAGGCTTTCAAAACTCTCGGTTATTACATTTCATCACCAATAAGTGACGTAAGTTCTGAAAAAGAAGATGGTGTAGTCATAGCAATAATGCGGCATGAATTAAGATATGAAAACAAGCGAACGATTTTTGATACTCGCCAAATACCCGACTGGGAAAAAATGAGAATGTCTCTGCCCGGTAACACTCGTCGTCGTGCACATCTTTCTAAAGCGGTCGATAAATTCGGGGGACTCGTTGACGTAATTCTTTATGATAAGCCAGTTAAAGGGAATGGAGACGCAGAAATTGCCAATAGACCTAATAGTCGATGGGTTGTTACTTATTTCGATGAAATAACTGGTCATCATCGCGTGGAATTGCAACCAAATTGAATTGTAAGAAAAAGGCCTTGTCGGAAACAAGGCCTTTTTCTTTAGTTATACCTTCGCCTCTTCCTGCGCCTTGATCCACTTTTCCAGCCAGTGGATATTGTAATCCCCTCTCTGGATATCGGCTTCGTTCAGCAGGTCGAGGAACAGCGGAATCGTGGTGTCGATACCGGCCACCACGGTTTCCTGAAGGGCGCGTTTGAGGCGGGCCAGAGCTTCGGGACGGTCGCGCCCATAGACGATCAGCTTGCCGATCATCGAGTCGTAATAGGGCGGGATGGTGTAGCCGTTATAGACCGCCGAATCCATGCGTACGCCCAGACCACCGGGGGTGTGGAAGTCGGTGACCGTACCGGGCGACGGCACGAAGGTGCGGGCGTTTTCAGCATTGATCCGCACTTCGATAGAGTGGCCTTTCAGGTCGATATCGGCCTGGGTGAAGGACAGGGGCAGACCCGCCGCGATGCGGATCTGTTCGCGAACCAGATCGACGCCGGTGACAAATTCGGTGACCGGGTGTTCGACCTGAAGGCGGGTGTTCATTTCGATGAAGAAGAACTCGCCATCCTCGTACAGGAACTCGATGGTGCCGACGCCCAGATAGCCGATCTTGCGGATGGCCTCGACGACGATCATGCCGATCTTGTCGCGCGCCGCCGCATCGATGACGGGCGAGGGGGCTTCTTCAAGCACCTTCTGGTGACGGCGTTGCAGCGAGCAGTCGCGTTCGCCGAGGTGGACGACATTGCCGTGGCTGTCGGCGATGACCTGAATCTCGATGTGGCGCGGCTTCTGGAGGTAGCGCTCCATATAGACTGTGCCATCGCCAAAGGCCGCGGCGGCCTCGGTCTGGGCGCTCATCACCTGTTCGGCCAGCACGTCGGCATTGGCCGCGACCTTCATGCCGCGACCGCCGCCGCCGGCAGCGGCCTTGATGATCAGCGGGAAGCCGATGGATTTCGACGCTTCGATGGCGTCTTCGACCGTGGCCACGCCACCGTCAGAGCCCGGAACGACGGGGATGCCGGAGTCCTTGGCGGCCTGCTTCGCGGTGATCTTGTCGCCCATCAGGCGGATGTGGTCCGGTTGAGGCCCGATAAAGGTCATGCCGTGCGCGCCGACGATTTCGGCGAAGCGGGCGTTTTCCGACAGGAAGCCATAGCCGGGGTGGATCGCCTGCGCGCCGGTGATTTCGGCGGCGGCGATGATCGACGGAATGTTGAGATACGACTTGGCGGCAGCGGGCGGCCCGATGCAGACGCTCTCATCGGCCAGATGCACGTGCATGGCGTTGGCGTCGGCGGTCGAATGCACCGCAACGGTGGCAATCCCCATCTCCTTACAGGCGCGGATGACGCGCAGGGCGATTTCGCCGCGGTTGGCGATGAGGATCTTGTCGAACAGTTTGGGGGTATCGGACATGGCGTTAGTCGATTACCACGAGGCCTTCGCCGAATTCGACGGGCTGGGCGTCGGACACGAGGATTTCCGACACCGTGCCGTCCTTGGGCGCCGGGATCGGGTTCATGGTCTTCATGGCTTCGATGATCAGCAGGGTCTGACCGGCCTTCACCTTATCGCCGACCTTGACGAAGGTGGCGGCACCCGGCTGCGGCGACAGATAGACGGTGCCGACCATGGGCGATTTCAGGGCGTCCTTGGCGGCTTTCGGCGCTTCGGTGGCGACAGGGGCCGCAACGGGAGCCGCAGCCGCGGGAGCCGGAGCGGCCACAGGGGCGGGGGCCGCGACCTGAGCGGCGTAAGTGGCCACAGGCGCGGCGGTGAGGGTGCGCGCGACGCGGATCTTCAGTTCACCCTGCTCGACCTCGATTTCGGTCAGCTCGGTTTCCTTCAGGATATCCGCCAGCTTGCGAATGAGGCGGGGGTCGATCGGGTCAACCGGTTTTTGCGATGACATGCGCTTACCTTGGTTAGGGGGTGGGGCCGTGCGTAGGAACGGGCCAATGGGCTATTGTTCAATGAGGCGTAGGGCCGCCTCGATAGCCAGTTCATAGCCAATCGCCCCCATACCGGCAATAACCGCCTTTGCCGCCAGTGACACATAGGAGTGATGGCGGAACGGTTCGCGGGCGTGGGGATTCGACAGGTGGCATTCGATGATCGGCTGGCTGAGGGCCTTCAGCGCGTCGAGTAACGCGACCGAGGTGTGGCCATAGCCTGCCGGGTTGAGAATCAGGACCGAGGCGTGTTCGCGCGCCTCCTGCACCCAGTCGATCAGTTCGCCTTCGTGATTCGTCTGGCGAAAGACGACGGGCACATGACGGGCCGCAGCCAGTTCGGTGCACCGGGCTTCGATGTCCGAAAGGCGTGTATATCCATAAATTTCCGGCTCACGCACCCCCAGAAGGTTGAGGTTTGGGCCGTTAAGGACATATATGGGTTTGGACATGCAAAGCCTGATCCTGTGGGATGCGGTCTTGTATCCCCTGTTGCGCTTGCTCACAAGAAAAAGCGGGCTTTTTCGCCCGAAAACGATCCGAAAATGACGAAAATTCTGTTGAATGGCGAAGAAACCGAGGTTTTGGCCGCCAATGTGATGGCGCTGATCGAACAGATCGGCATTGATCCGCGCAAGGTGGCGGTGGAGCGCAATCT
>NZ_JAIWNX010000175.1 GCF_020217185.1 Asticcacaulis sp. | reverse complement strand
CGAAATCGTGCCCAAATCGGCCTATGTCGCCACACCGATCGAAGCCGGTGACCGCTTTGAGATCGTCCACTTTGTCGGCGGCGGGGATTGAGTCGTATTTACCACGAATAGACACGGATGCCGCCTCCATCCGTGTCTATCCATGGTTAAACCTTGCCCGTGAATGGGTTGACGATGCGAACGCCTTCGATGGTGGCGCCGTCCTGCATGTCCTCAGTATAAAGTACGTTAGCCCCGGATAGGAGAGAGGCCGCAATAATCAGGGCATCATAGACCGACAGACGATAGCGTTCCGCCAGACCCCGCCCAAGCCGGTGGGTCTCCTGCGTCACGTCGGTAATCTCGAACAGCCCTTCCAGCGTTTCCAGAAAGCGCAGGGTTTCAGGCCAGCTCAGGTCCGTCTTGCGGCGGATGACACTGAGCAGTTCGTTCAGCACCTGTACGCTGATCGTGCCGCCTTCGGCCATCAGGTCGGCGCAGCGCTCGCCCTTGTGCGTGTCGTCTTTCAGCAGATAGACCAGCACATTGGTGTCGAAGAAGGCCCGCTCAGCGGCCATTGACATCTTCGCGATCGAATTTGAAATCGACCGGCAGGCGACCAGCAAAACCGCGCAGGCGTTCGATCAGGGCGTCACGGTCGGGCTTACGCGCAATAGCGAAGTGCCGCGCGTCCTGCACATGGATTTCGATTTCGTCGCCGTCCTTCAGATCAAGGGCTTCGACCACAGCGGCGGGCAGACGCACCGCCAGACTGTTGCCCCAACTGGAAACCCGCATATCCGCCTCTCTGGATATATATTGGAGAAAATGTATATCATTGATCGGGGCGATTGGACAGAGGTGTTTATCCGTGGCTAACTTTCCTTCTGCGCCTTCGTCCGAACACAACTTATTTCATGGCGCGATTGCCGCGCGTGAAGGGGTGGTTTTGCCCGCAGAAAGCCTTATAGAGACGCCAAAGCGTTTCATACGGGACCGATACTTATGACCGAACCGACCGCAGCCCTTTCACCGGATACCTGGACCGTAGCCGGGCGCACGTTTTCCTCGCGCCTGATTGTCGGCACTGGCAAGTATAAGGACTATGCCCAGAACGCCGCGGCGGCGCGGGCGTCGGGGGCGGAGATCGTTACCGTAGCCGTGCGGCGCGTCAATCTGACCGATCCGAACCAGCCCATGCTGATGGACTATGTGAAACAGGACGAATTCACCTACCTGCCCAATACGGCGGGCTGTTTCACCGGAGAGGATGCTGTGCGCACCCTGCGTCTGGCGCGTGAGGCCGGCGGCTGGAACCTCGTCAAGCTGGAGGTCCTGTCCGACCCCAAGACGCTCTATCCCGACATGGAAGAGACGCTGCGGTCGCTGAAGCTGCTGGTCAAGGACGGCTTCGACGTCATGGTCTATTGTTCGGACGATCCGGTCTATGCCAAAAAGCTGGAAGAGGCCGGGGCGTGCGCCATCATGCCCCTTGGCGCGCCCATCGGTTCGGGTCTCGGCATCCAGAATCGCGTGACGCTGCGCATCATTATCGAGAACGCGAAGGTGCCGGTGCTGGTCGATGCGGGCGTAGGCACCGCGTCGGATGCGGCGGTCGGCATGGAGCTGGGCTGCGACGCCATCCTGATGAACACGGCTATTGCCGAAGCCAAGGACCCGATCCGTATGGCTGTGGCCATGAAGCACGCGGTTATTGCGGGACGCGAAGCCTATCTGGCCGGGCGGATGGCGAAGAAGCTCTATGCCGATCCGTCCTCGCCGCTGGCCGGTTTGATCTGACGAAGCTTTAACCCGGGACGGCTCTCTCTCCCTTTTCCAGCCTTTCGAGATGTTCCCGGTGATAGTCGGGGGCGAAGATGGCCGGATGGCGACGCAGTTCGACGTCCGGCGGCTGACCCGTCTCCTCGATGATGCGTTTGTAATACTCACCCCACAGGTTCATTAGCTTGGTGACATCGGCTTCGACATAACCTTCGTCGCGCCACAGGGCGAGGTGCATCCCCTTGGCAATGGTTACGATCTTATCAAACATTTCGCCACGGTGGGTTTCGTAGTGACCCTGACGGTTCAGTTCGGCCTCGGCGCGTTCCAGAGCCAGCTTCTGAGCCGCTTCTTCGTCGATGGTATAGCTTCTCAGACCGTAACGTTGCGGTTTCGCCTCTTCCGCGTCGTCAGAAGCGAGGGTGCGGGCAGCGGCCTTGAGGGATTTCGGCTCTGGCGGCGGGGCAAAGAGCTGACACAACATGCTGTCGGCCGCCATGACGGCGCGGGCCGTGCGCTCCGCTTCGAGCGCAGTTTCCGGTTTCGACAGCGCGGTCACGTGACCCAGCACCGTGTCGGCATAGTCGCGCAAGGCAGCACGACGCTCAGCCAGCATCGCTCTCAGTTCCGCCTTGTTTTCTGAGTGGACATCCATGCGCCCATGATGACACAGGCTGAACGCGCGAGGATAGATTCGCGTGAAACCCCCTCCGGGGTCTGGGGGCAACTGCCCCCAGAGTCTTTTCGCTTACTTCGTCTTTTCGCTTACTTCGTCTTCTTTCTTACTTGGCCTTCTGACGCGCCGCCGTCACCAGAGTCTGGAGCTGCGGAATATCGCCGCCATTGACCAGTACGCCATCGACGATGAAGTTGGGAGTCGCTGCGATACCCAACTTGTACCCCAGTTGCAGGGTTTCCTCGATCTTGGCCTGAATGGCGGGCGACTGGGCCTTGGCGTGCAATTCGGCCGGGTTGACCCCGGCGGCGGTGAGGGCCGCATCGACATCGGCCTGAGAGCTGAGTTCGTGGCTATAGAGGGCGTTGTGCACAGCGGCGTAGTGGCCGGTATCGCGCGCGGCGAGGGCGAGGGCGGCCAGAACGCGCGAATTGTCCTTACCGATGATGGGATATTCCTTGACCACCACGCGCACGTCGGGATTGGCCTTGAGGAAGCTCAGCAGGCTGGGGTGACTGGCGCGGCAGGCCCCACACAGATAGTCGTGGAATTCGATAATCGTAATGGGGGCTGACGGGTTGCCAAGGATGGGATCATCGGCGGCGATGATTGAGCCTTCATTGGCCTTGATGGCGGTTTCGACGCTCTTGCGCGTTTCGGCGTCCTGCTTTTCACGCAGCGCGGTCGAGGCATCGACCAGCACTTCAGGCCGCGTCATCAGGCCGCCGCGCACGATCAGGCCCTGAATATTGGGCAGGACGTACGGCGCTAACGCCAGCACAAAGGCCCCGGTTGCCAGAGCCAGCGCCAGATTGGATTTGCTGAGCAGCGGCTCACGCGGGGCGGGGGCGGGCGTCTCTGTTTTGGTTTCGGGTGCAGGCGTCGGCGTTTCGGGGGTATCGGTCACTTATCAACTTTCTCAGCGGCGAAGGCGGGTTTCTTCCTCCACCGGGTCGATACCCATGAGCGAGGAGGTGGTCAGGACGATGTCGCGGGCGCGGCGGTATTCGACGGAATCCTTGGGCAGGTTTTTCTGCGACCACACGGCGAAGGTGCGGGCCTGCGGGATATTGCCCTGATAGAATTCGGCTTCGGCCGAGGCCAGACGCGCCTGACCCGGCATTTTCAGACCGTCATAGCCCTGCGCCAGCAGGTTCCAGGCGAAGCTGTTGTCGGGTTCGTATTTCAGCGAGGCGTTGAGCCGGTCAATCCCTTCGCGCAGATTGTCGTCCCCGCCGGCGGCGATCAGGGCCTGCCCCAGATTGACCATCAACAGCGGCGCATCGGGCAGCAGTTCCACCGATTTGCGGTGTGCTGGGATGGAGAGCGCCGTCTGGCCCGTTTCGAAATAGATCTGCCCTTTCAGTTCCCACAGATAGGGGTTGTTCGGCTGTTCGGTCAGAAGCTGATCCAGTTCGGCCAGCGCCTTCTTCACCTCGGTCTGCTTGTACCACGCAATGACGTGGGCGTAGCGGGCCGGGTAGGAGCGGTCGCTTTCGGGGTAGCGCATGAACACCTTTTGCGGGTGATCGAGGAAGCCCGACAGCTTGGCCTTGACGATGCTGAATTCGGCGATCAGTTCCGGTGAGTCCACCGCGTCCTTGTGCGGCTGTTGCTCGACCAGACGGCGCAGCGTGGCGACACGGTCACGCGACAGGGGGTGGGTGCGGAAATACTGATAACGCTCGGCGTTGGAAAAGGTCTCGTAATTGCGCAGCTTGTCGAAAAATTCGACCAGACCGCGGCCGGACATGCCCGCACGCTCCAGCGCCTTGACGCCCGCGATGTCGGCGGCGGATTCCTGCGTCTGCATATAGCGCAGCGCCCCCAGCGTGCCGAAGGTCTGCGATGAACCCAAAAGGCCCACGCCTGCATCTCCGGCCCCGGCGAGAATGGCGATAATCCCCAGCCCCAGTGAAATGGCCATCGGGGCCTTGGCCGCCTGATAGATTTCGTCGGAGCGCACGGTGTGACCGGCCGCCTGGTGGCCGGCTTCGTGGGCGATGACGCCGAACAGCTCATTTGGGGTTTCGGCTTCGCCGATCATGCCGGTATTGAGGCCGATGATCTGACGCGAGGTGGCAAAGGCGTTGATCGACTGATCGGCGATCAGCAGGAACTGCACCTGATCGGCATTGAGGCCCGATGCCGTCAGAATACCGCGCGTCTCCTTATGCAAAAAACGCTCGATCTCGGTGTCGCGGATGACGGTCTGCGCCTGCGCTTTGGGGGCAAGACCCGTGACGGCCAGAGTCATCAGCGAGGCCGCCGCCAGAGGCTTCAGCCAGCCAGACGCTCTGTTTTTAAGGCCGTTCCACACCATAGGCACGTCTCTGTCGCGGATTTCGTTCAGCTTTATATGGGCGGTAACAGTGACAAATCTAAGGCCCCCACACAACCGGAAAAGCCGGAGGGCTGGCGGTAACAAAAGGCCCGCAACGCCAGAGCGATGTGCGGAAAAGTGTGAAGCGGTTTTCCGCGATAACATCGCGACCTAACAAAAACTTAGAGCGGAATGACTTATGTTCAAAGTCATTCCGCTCTAACATTGCGGGCCTTGTGCTCTTATCGGCGCCACCAGCCGCGCTTGGGCTTGGCGGGCGGGGTGTTGATTTCCGCCGGATCGGACTCCGGCGCGGTCGGGGCGAAGCTGCCGCCCATCGGTTCGCTTTCCAGCACCGGTTCCGCAATGACGGGTTCCGGAGCGGTTTCGACGACGGCTTCGATCGGCGCAGGTTCCACCGCCGTTTCCATCACCGCCGGTTCGGCGGCCAGTGCGGGTTCTGCGGCGACTTCGGCCACCGGTTCGTCGGTCTTCTTCTTGCGTGAGCGGGTCTTGCGCGCCGGTTTGACCACCTCTTCCGCAACGGCTTCGGCCACCACTTCCGGGACGGCGTCAGCGACCGGCTCAGGCGCGGTTTCCAGCACGGCGGGCTCAGCGGCGACCGCGACCGTTTCGCTCGCTTCGGCTTCGGCCTTGCCACGGCGCTTGCGCGGCGGACGTTTGCCCTTGGGGGCGGGCTGATCGCGCAGGTCTTCGGGCACCAGAGAGGTCGGGGCCTGAGTGGCAGCCCCCAGCACCGAGGTCGCTTCGGGCGCATCTGCCGCGATCGCCGGTGTTTCGGCGGCCACTTCGATCACATCGAAACCGTCCGGCGTTTCGCCCGGTTGCGGCGCGCGCTTGCCCTGTGATTCGTCGAACGGGTCGATCCACACATAGGGCTCTTCCAGCGACGGCGTGCGGGCGCGCACCCAGGCATAGGCTTCGCGCGGACGGGCGTCGGGTCCGTTGCGACGGCCACCGCGGCGGCCGCGACGACGACGACGGTTGCGGCGGAAATCGCCGTCCTCGTCGCCATCCTCGTCTTCGCTGTCGGCCTCGGAGTCGCTGGCCTCGGCCTCCGTCGTTTCCGCTTCGACGCGCGGTTCGTTGTCCTGACGGCCCCGGCGGCGACGGCGGCGGCGGCCCCGACGGTCATCGCGGTCCTCACGTGCTTCGGCGCGCTCAGAAGCTTCATCATCGTCCGTGTCTTCGCGCTCGATGGCCTCTTCGTCGATGGCGATGACGTCTTCGTCCTCGTCCTCATCGTAGTCCGGGTCGGGGCCAAGGTCGATGATCGGATCGGGGCGAACGGGCGGCGTGAACTCCACCTCGTCGGCGTGCACGGTGCGCACGATCTCGAATTCGGCATGGTTCAGGTCGGAGTCGATCTCGACATTGACCTTCAGACCCCATTCGAGGCGCAGCTTGGCCAGATGCACCTGTTTTTCGTTGAGGATATACAGGGCCACGGCCTGCGGCAGCTTGATGGTGATGGCGCCCGCGCCATTGGTCATGGCCTCAAGGTCGATGGCGCGCATGGCCGCCAGCGCCGAGGAGTCGGTCGAACGGACGCGGCCCATGCCTTCGCAGTGGGGACAGATGACCGTCGTGCCTTCGAGGAAGCCGGTGCGGCGGCGCTGACGGCTGATCTCCATCAGGCCGAAGCCCGAAATCTTGCCCATCTGGATACGGGCGCGGTCTTCGCTGAGGGCGTCCTTGAGCTTCTTTTCGACGGCGCGGTTGTTCTTCGACTCATCCATGTCGATGAAGTCGATGACCACCAGACCGGCCAGATCGCGCAGACGCATCTGACGCGCGGCCTCTTCGGCAGCCTCAAGATTGGTCTTGAGCGCCGTCGCCTCGATATTGCGCTCCTTGGTCGATTTACCGGAGTTGACGTCGATGGCGACCAGGGCCTCGGTCTGGTTGATGACCAGATAGCCGCCCGAACGCAGCGGCACGACCGGCGAATAGATACGGTTGAGGATGTCGTCTATGCCGTGGCGCGCAAACAAAGGCATCCCGCCATTATAGAGCTGGATCTTCTTCGCCTGCGACGGCATGATCATGCGCATAAAGTCCTTGGCGGACTTGTAGCCTTCGACGCCCTCGACCTGAACGTTATCGAAATCCTTGTCGAACAGGTCGCGGATGGCGCGCTTGACGAGGTCTTCCTCCTCATAGATCAGCGCCGGGGCGTTGGAACGCAGAGTCGTTTCGCGGATGTTTTCCCAGACGCGCAGCAGGTAGTCGTAGTCGCGCTTGATCTCCTGCTTGGTGCGCTTGGCCCCCGCCGTGCGCACGATCAGGCCCATGCCCTGCGGCACGTCGAGCGATTGCGCCACGGCCTTAAGCCGCTTGCGGTCGGCTCCGTTGGTGATCTTGCGGCTGATGCCGCCGCCGCGTGCCGTATTGGGCATCAGCACGCAGTAGCGTCCGGCCAGCGACAGATAGGTGGTGAGCGCCGCGCCCTTATTGCCGCGTTCTTCCTTGACCACCTGCACCAGCAGGATCTGACGACGTTTGATGACTTCCTGAATCTTGTAGCGCTTGATCAGGTGGGCGCGCAGGCGGCGCTCCTCGTCAGGCAGGTCGTCGCCATCGTCTTCGTGATCCTCGTCTTCGGCGTCGTCGTGGCCATTAGCGGCAGCCTGTGCCGCCAGTTCGGCCATCAGCTTTTCACGGTCGGCGACCGGTATCTGATAATAGTCCGGGTGGATTTCGTTGAAGGCCAGAAAGCCGTGACGATTACCGCCATATTCAACGAAGGCCGCCTGAAGCGAGGGCTCTACGCGGGTGACCTTGGCGAGATAGATGTTGCCGCGCAATTGCTTGCGGGCGTGGCTTTCAAAATCGAATTCCTCAACTTTTGAGCCGTTCAGAACGACGACGCGGGTCTCTTCCGCGTGCGTCGCGTCGATTAACATGGTTTTCGACATTAACGCGATCTCCGCAGCGCGCACGCCTGGACGCCGCGCCGGACACAGGGCCGGGCGGTGACAGGGGGCGCTGACTGATTTGGGGTGAAAGGCGTGCGCAAAGGCCCGGTCCGGCGCGCGAGGTGCGCGGAGCGGCAGAAGTCCGGAGCCTGTTCAAATGAGCGGCACAGCCCATAGGGTGTTGTAAACCTTAGTACGCTTTGGCCGAAGCGTCCCGGTGCCGATAGAGGCCCCTTTGGCGGACGCGCCGGTGAATTTCATTCGGGTGGCGATTTATCCTGTGACGGACTATGTCGCCGGAAGACGGTCTGACCGGTCGCACAGGAACGGGCAGTGCCTCTTCAAGGAGGTGTTTGGTCCGGTGTGGGGCGCGTGCGACCTTCAAAATCTCGCAGGCCAGACACCGGCAACGGACACAAACGTCTGTCAGAATCGTTTATAAGACAAGGTCTGACGAAGACGCCGTGCACGGACGAGGCGAATATGCAACAAGGCGGCGCAAAAGAAAAGCACGCAATTATTTTTGTTGTTAACGAGATCGCTACCCGCATCGTGTATCCATTCTGTCACAATGCAAAAGCAGCGGCACCAGAAAGGTGTCCACGGTGTTTTGGTGGAGCGGGTGAATGATCCGACGTGCGTGGCGTTTGGCCGGCAATGGTCAGCTATGGCTGGCCGCCCTGATGGCGGGTGCCATCGTGATTGCGACCGCAGACATTACCCCGGTCGAAGCGGCCTCCAGCGGTGATGTGGTCAATGTGCGCCTGGGCGGCGCGCCGAACCAGACGCGACTGGTCATCGACCTGCAATCCTCGGCCAAGGGGGAACTCCTCAGTCGCGAGGAAGACCAGCAGCGCGCCGTTCTGGGCCTGTCCGGTATCGACGTCGGCGCGGCGCTGAGCGGGCAGGGGCAGGGGCTTGTCAAGGGCTGGAAGCTGGATACGACGGCCGGCATGACCCGTCTGCGCCTCGATTTCAGCCGCGATGCCCGTATTGCACGCCGTTTCCTGCTGCCGCCGGCCGATGGGATCAGCACCTATCGCTACGTGATCGACGTGGTTGCCGCTGACGCGCCTGCGCCGCAGACGGTCGCTGCCAAGACCGTGGCCCATACCGCGCCCATACCCCCTGCCTTGCGCACCGAAGCGGCTGACAAGCCGCGCACGGGTAAGAAGATCATTGTCGTCGATGCCGGTCACGGCGGGCACGATCCCGGTGCGCGTGGCGCGTCTTCATGGGAGAAGGACGTCAATCTGGCGGCCGCCAAGGCGCTGAAAGCCAAACTGGAAGCCACAGGTCGCTATAAGGTCATCATGACGCGCGACTCCGACGTCTATGTCGATAAGGTCGCCCGCGTGCGCATCGCCCGCAACGCCAATGCCGACCTGTTTATTTCGCTGCACTCCGATTCCGGGCCGAATACGGCCACCAAGGGGGCGTCGATCTATACCCTGTCGGATTCCGGCACCGAACGGGCGGCGCGCAACGCCATGAACCGCGGCGACTGGGCTTTACCGACGGGCGCAACGGACAAGACGGTCGGGCGCATCCTGATCGACCTGACTCAGCGCGCCACCAAGAACCGTTCGGCCACCTTTGCCGAACTGATGCTCGACAATATGGACGGCACAGTGCCCCTGCTCAAGGGCAGCCACCGTCAGGCCGGGTTTGTGGTCCTGCTGGCCGCCGATGTCCCCGCCGTGCTGCTGGAGATGGGCTTCATCACCAACCCTGAGGACGAGGCGCGTCTGAACGATTCGGGGGATCGCAACCGAATGGCCGCGCAACTGGTCAAGGCGATCGACCAGTATTTCGCCAATGATGTGCGTTACGCCTCGTTCGGGTTTGTCGCCCGCTGATCCCGCAAAACCCTTTGCCTCTAAAGCCCTGCCGTTTCGGCGGGGCTTTTTGCGTGCGGTAAAGCGTCGCCAATAAGCCGCATTTGCCCGCAATAAGCCGGATATGACCGTGATCAGGGCTTTGCGCGAGGGGCGGGCTTTGATACACACGACGCAATATGATGCGGACGCTCTTCGTAACGGAACCGCGTCGCGGTGACGGAGGGTGTTTGTGAAGTCCACTGAGCGTTGGTTCGCCATGGCGGGGGTGGTGCTGATGTCGATGGTGGCCATCGCTGGCTTCGCTATCGCCATCTATGCCGCATGGCTGTTCCACGACCTGCCCGACGGCAATGAAATCGTCGATTATCGCCCGCCCACCTCGACGCGCCTGTTTGCCTGGGACGGCACGCTGATCGGTGAGTTCGCGCAGGAACGCCGTATCTTTATCCCCTATAACCGC
>NZ_JAIWNX010000174.1 GCF_020217185.1 Asticcacaulis sp. | reverse complement strand
ATCCCTGAGCGCGTCAGCCGCGCCTTTCTGGCCGCCGAAGACCGCAACTTCTTCAACCATTCCGGCGTCGATGTCGGTGGCCTGTCGCGGGCCATGGTCAAGAATGTCATCAATTTTGTGCAGGGCCGCCGCCTCGAAGGCGGATCGACCATCACCCAGCAGGTGGCCAAGAACGTCCTGTTGTCGAACGAGCGGACCATCGGGCGCAAGCTGAAGGAATTTATTCTGGCGCGGCGGCTGGAAACCTCGCTGACCAAGGAACAGATTCTCGAACTCTATCTGAACGACATCTATCTGGGCTATCGCTCGAACGGGATTGGCACGGCGGCCTATAACTATTTCGGCAAGTCGGTCGATCAGTTGACTCTCGCCGAGACCGCCTATCTGGCGGCCCTGCCCAAAGGGCCCCACAACTACCATCCCATTCGTCGCAAGGATCAGGCCATTGCCCGCCGCAACTGGATTCTGGGCGAGATGGCGTCGGTCGGCTGGGTGACCAAGGCCGAGGCCGAGGCCGCCATGCGTGAGGACCTGGTGGTGCAGTCGGCCCCGCAGCGCGCCAAGTACCGCGATGCCGACTTCTTTGTCTCGGAGGTCGAGCGCCGTTCCAAGGCCCTGTTCGGAGAAGATATCTACTCCGCTGGCTACTATATGAAGACCACGCTTGATCCCAAGCTCCAGACGGCGGCGCGTATGGCCCTGATGGACGGGCTGGAACTGTATGACCGTCGGCATGGCTGGCGCGGCGCGTGGGGCAATATCGGCAGCATCAATGAAGGCTGGCAGCAGGAGGCCGCCGCTATCGAAGCCAAGCTGCCCGAACGGCGCAAGGCTCCGTTTGAGCGGCCCGACTGGCAGGTCGCTGTGGTCGAACGCGCCGGTGGCTCCATTCGTCTGGCCGAGGCCCCGGCGGGCGAAAATCATGGCAATTTGCGCGCTTCCGATGTGGCTTGGGCGCAGGGCGGGGCAGGGCTCAAGGCCGGTGACCTGATCTATGTGGCGCGCGACGCCACGGGGGCCTATGCGCTCAAGCAGGTGCCGGCGGTCAATGGCGCGCTGGTCGCGGTTGATCCGTGGACGGGCCGTGTCGTGGCTATGGTCGGCGGTTACTCCTTCTCGCTGTCGAAGTTCAACCGCGCCACGCAGGCCAAGCGTCAGCCGGGTTCGGCCATCAAACCGTTCATCTACGCCACCGCGCTGGAAGGCGACTTCACACCGGCCTCCATCGTCGTCGATGGCCCGATCACCTTCAAGGGGGCCAATGGCGAGGCGTGGTCGCCCAAGAATTATTCGCGCACCTATTACGGGCCGCAAACCCTGCGCAAAGGGCTTGAGCTGTCGCGTAACGCCATGACCGTGCGCCTCGCCGATAAGGTGGGTATGAAGACGGTGGCGGCCAAGGTCGTGCAATACGGTGCGGTCGATAGTATGGAACCCTATCTGTCGAACGCGCTGGGTTCGACCGAAACGACGCCTTATCAACTGACGGCCGCCTATTCGGCCTTCGTCAATGGCGGGCGGCGCATCAAGCCGCACCTGATCGAACTGGTGCAGGACTATCAGGGCAAGGTCATCTACCGAGCCGATCAGCGCAAGTGCCCGGCGGGCTGTACCCGCGCCTTTGACGGCACGGAATCGCCGCGCCTGACGCCCGAAGGTCAGCAGGTGATGGACCCCATCGTCGCCTATCAGATCAACTCCTTCCTGCAAGGCGTGGTGCAGCGCGGTACGGCGGCGCGCGCCAGTGCGCTGGGCATCCCGCTGGGCGGCAAGACCGGCACGACCAATGAATACCGCTCGGCGTGGTTCGTCGGCTTCACGCCCGATCTGGTGGCCGGGGTGTTTGTTGGCTTTGACGACAACCGCTCTCTGGGGGAGTCGGAAACCGGCGGTTCGGCGGCCCTGCCCATCTTTATCGACTTCATGGCGGCGGCCACCAAGAACAAGCCGGTCAAGGACTTCCGCAAGCCCAAGGACGCGGTCTATGTGTCCATCCGTGGCCACGAAGAAGCCTTCCGTCCGGGGACCGAGCCGAAGCCCATCGAGCGCACCCCCGATGTGGTGGATGGGCCCAAGCCCTATACCGAGGTGTGGCGCGATGGCCTGACCGGGCAGCCGTCCAATCAGGCGACGCCGCAGGAACAGCCGAAAAAGAAGAAGTACGTCGATGAGATCGAGGAAGAGGTCCTTTACTGAGCCTCTTCCGATCGCGGCCGTCTGACCGCGAAACGTGTTGCCATTTTGCGCGGGCGCGGCTATCCCGCTTGGCTACGCTTTTTACCGTAAGGACATTGTAATGCGACTGGATGTTGAGGCTTCGGCCAGGGACATCGAGCAATCCATCGGATTGCTCAGGAGGCGTCTTTGACTGGGACGTTGCTCTAAGACGTCTCGACGAACTGAATGCGCGGGTCGAGGATCCGACGCTGTGGGACAAGCCCGAAGAGGCGCAGTCCGTGATGCGCGAACGCACCAAGCTGAGCGGTGGCGTAGATGCGGTCAACAGCCTGACCAAAGAGCTTCAGGACGCGCTCGACTATGCCGAACTGGCCGACATGGAGGGCGACGAGGAACTGCTCGAAGAAGCCCGCGCCATGCTGAAAGCCATCAAGGACAAGGCCGCGCGCGCCGAGCTTGAGGCGCTGTTGTCCGGCGAAGCCGACGGCAACGACGCCTATGTCGAAATCAATTCCGGGGCCGGGGGCACGGAGTCGTGCGACTGGGCCGGTATTCTTTTGCGCATGTACACGCGCTGGGCCACCCAGCACGGCATGACGGTAACCATCGAAGAAGAGACGCCCGGCGAACAGGCGGGCATCAAGTCGGCCACCATCATGGTCAAGGGCACCAATGCTTATGGCTGGTTGAAGACCGAGGCCGGGGTGCACCGTCTGGTGCGTATCTCGCCCTTTGATTCCAATGCGCGCCGCCACACCTCCTTTGCCTCGGTGTGGGTCTATCCGGTGGTCGATGACACCATCGTCATCGACATCAATCCAGCCGATGTGCGCACCGATACCTACCGCGCGTCGGGGGCGGGCGGTCAGCACGTCAACAAGACCGACTCGGCGGTGCGTCTGACGCACATTCCGACCGGTATCGCCGTGGCCTGTCAGGCCGGGCGGTCGCAGCACGCCAACCGCGACGAAGCGTGGAAGATGCTGCGCGCGCGCCTGTATGAGCTGGAACTGCAAAAGCGCGAGGCGGCGCAAGCCGCGCTGGAAGACCAGAAGACCGATATCGGCTGGGGTCACCAGATTCGATCCTACGTGCTTCAGCCCTATCAGATGGTCAAGGACCTGCGTACCGACGTCGAAACCTCGGATTCGCAAGGGGTTCTGGACGGTGATCTGGACGCCTTCATGGGGGCGTCTCTGGCCCAGCGGGTCGGCGCGACCCGCGATGCCGTCGAAGAGTAAACCGAAAGCCGGGGCGCAAACCCCGGCTTTTTTTGCACCATTGCCGATACGCCCATGCCGCCCGACCTTCGCCGCTCACTGGATTTGATCCGCCGTCTGATGCCGGTCGAACAGCCGTGGTGGCTGATCGGCTCGGCGGCCCTGTTTCTGAGCGGGGTGCCGGTCACGGTGCGCGACGTCGATCTCTATGGCCCCACAGAGGTCATCGAGGCCGCCCGGATCGCCCTGGGCGTGCCCGTGAGTGCGCCGCGCGCCGACGATCGTTTTCGCTCCCGCCCTTATTTCCAGTATCGTCCACCGGGCGGGCTGGAGATCGACTTTATGGGCGGATTGCAGGTGTTTTCAGCGGGTGACTGGTGTGAATTGCAAATCGAAAGCGATGTATGGATCGAAGGGGTGCGGGTGCCGACCCTCAGCGAACAGGCGGCCCTACTGCGCCTGTTCGGACGACCGAAGGATGTGGCGCGTCTGGCCCTGATGCCGGGCTTGTAATTCATTGCTCGCCCTGCCTTACTGAGGGGCAATGGAGGCGGCGATGTGGAAATGGATCGGTGTGCTGTGGTGTCTGGCCGGACCGGTGGTGGCGGCGGACTACTACGTCAATGGGACGAGCGGTAATGACGCCCAGCCGGGCACTCAGGCGCAACCCTGGCGCAGCCTCAGCCGCGTCAATGCCCAGACGCTTGAGCCCGGCGACCGTATTCTGCTGGCGCGCGGAACGGCCTTTGTCGGGCATCTGACTATCGCCCAGTCCGGCACCGAGGCCAAACCCATCGTGGTCAGCGCCTATGGCGAGGGGCCCGCGCCCAAGCTGATGAATCCGCGCTTCGGGCTGGAATTCGGGCGGGTCGTGTCGGTGTACGGCAGCTATGTGACCGTCGAAAATCTCTACCTTTATGACGGGGCCACCCCTCCGCCGGATGAGCCGCCCTTGCCGTGGAAGGAAAGCCATCAGCACAAACTGGTGACCGATATGGCCGGTATCTATACCGATGCCACCACCCACCACGTCACCCTGCAAAACAATGAATTCAATAACATGCCCGTGGGTGTTCGCGTGCGTGGCGCAAACTCACTTGTAAAGGGCAATTATTTTCATGATGCCTCGCGCATCACTGAATACTGGGGCGCGATGGCCATTGTCATCGTCGGGCCGCACAATGAGGTGGCGCACAACCGCATCGAAAACTACGGCTTTTACGGCGGGGCCTATGTCAATGACGGAGCGGCGGTCGAACTGGACGGCGAGGACCGTTTCTTCGACGCGCACCATACCTTTGTGCACCACAATCTGTCGCGCAATACCAAGGGCGGCTTTCTGGAAATCGCTGGCAATACGCACGACGTGACCATCGCCAACAATATCAGCGACGATGTCGATAAGTTCGTCGGCACCAATGGCATCCGTAATCTGAAGATCGACGGCAATATTATCGTCCGTACACGGATTCCGGACATTACAGACAAAGACTTCTGGTCGTTGCGCGCGATCTTCTGGTCGATCTGCTGGAACGGCTGCGCCGGCGACCGCGACGCCGGGGTGAGCATCACCAACAACATCTTCTATCTGACGGCCCCGCATCGCATCTATCTGGCGCCGGACAATCCGCACGGCTTTATGTCGGCCAAGCGCAGCGGCAATCTCTACTGGTCGCCGGACGGGGACGCCGCCGCTATGCTGGGTCAGCCACTGGGGGCCGGGGAGGCCATTGCCGATCCGGGGTTTAAAGACCTGCTCAACGGGGAGTACGGGCGGCAAACGCAATGAAACGTCCCGATCCCGCAACACAACACGTCGAGCGCAATATTGAGCGCGCCCGTTCGCTCTTCCTTCAATTAGCTGATAAGTATGCCTTAAAGTCGGAGTGGGATGAGACGTCTCCGGTTGAACTCGCGGCGACGCTGCCCCAACAACCTGGCCTTGATTGGCCATTATGGCTGTGTTTGCAGAATAATGACGAGCTTTGGATTTCGGGCGGCTTTTTTACATTTTCGTGGTTTCCTGTGGAGGATGCTAAAATAGAGGCTGAGTTTGCTGAGGCTCTGGACGGTATTTTGTCAGGAAGATTGCAACTTAGGTGTGTTTACGGATCACTAGGTCAATCGCCGTGCCGAGGTGATCCTGCGCAATGGTCATCCGACGATTAAAACGGGCCGCGCGGTGAAGCTGACCTTGCCGTGATGTGTGCCTGACCATCGAAGCGACGATCACAAAAAATAATCCCCCACACCCCCTCGACAAGTGGGGGCAGTTGCGCTATGGCATCCTCCCTTTTAAGGCGTATTGCGTCCTTAAACCTGCCCGAATGCCGGTCTTCTGCTCTTTCCACCGGCGATGGGGCCTGACTTTCTGTTTTGGAAAGTTATTGAAAAACAGCGTCTTTGGCCGCATGCGGTCATAAAAGAGCGGGCGCATCCAACTGTTTCTCAATGCCCCATCCGGGGTCTCTCGACACATTCACTGCGTCTCAAACGCTTTACAGGAACAACGATGGCCTTATCGTTCACCGAAAAGAAGCGGATTCGGAAGTCTTTTGGCCGAATCCCCGAAGCGATCCGTATGCCGAACCTGATCGAGGTTCAGCGCTCCTCCTACGAACAATTCCTGCAACGTTTCGTCCGCGCTTCGGAGCGCGTTGACGACGGTCTGGAAGCCGTGTTCAAGAGCGTCTTCCCGGTCAAGGATTTCAACGAGCGTGCGACCCTCGAATACGTCTCTTATGAGTTCGAAGAGCCGAAATACGACGTCGAAGAGTGCATTCAGCGCGACATCACCTATGCCGCTCCGCTGAAGGTGAAGCTGCGCCTGATCGTGTTTGAAACGGACGAGGACACGGGTGCCCGTTCGGTGAAGGATATCAAGGAGCAGGACGTTTATATGGGCGATATCCCGCTCATGACGGACAAGGGCACCTTTATCGTCAACGGCACCGAGCGCGTGATCGTGTCGCAGATGCACCGTTCGCCGGGCGTCTTCTTCGATCACGACAAGGGCAAGACCCATTCGTCGGGCAAGCTCCTGTTCGGCGCGCGCATCATCCCGTACCGCGGTTCGTGGCTCGATTTCGAGTTCGACGCCAAGGACATCGTCTATGTGCGTATCGACCGCCGCCGCAAGCTGCCCGCCACGACCTTCCTGTCGGCGCTGGGCATGGACGGCGAAGAAATCCTCACCACCTTCTACGACGTTGTGCCCTATGAGAAGCGCGATGCCGGCTGGGTCACGCCGTACAAGTTCGAGCGCTGGCGCGGGGTGAAGCCGGAATTCGACCTGATCGACGCCGACTCGGGCGAAGTGGTCGCGCAGGCCGGCACCAAGATTTCGGCGCGGACCGCCAAGAAGCTGGGCGACACGGTGAAGGCGCTGCTGCTGTCGCCGGACGCCCTGAATGGCAAGTATCTGGCGCGCGACGCGGTCAATTTCGAGACCGGTGAAATCTACGCCGAAGCCGGTGACGAGCTGGACCCCGCCGCCATCAAGGTGCTGGAAGAGCAGGGCTTCACCACCATCGACGTGCTCGATATCGACCACGTGACCGTGGGTGCCTATCTGCGCAACACGCTCCGCGTCGATAAGAACACGTCGCGCGAAGACGCGCTGTTCGACATCTACCGCGTCATGCGTCCGGGCGAGCCCCCCACGATCGAAGCTGCCGAAGCCATGTTCCAGGGCCTGTTCTTCGAACTGGAGCGCTACGACCTGTCGGCCGTCGGTCGCGTCAAGATGAACATGCGTCTTGAGCAGGACGTCGCCGATTCTGAGCGCACCCTGCGCAAGGACGATATTCTGAAGATCCTGCGCATCCTGATCGGTCTGCGCGATGGTCGCGGCGAAATCGACGATATCGACAACCTCGGTAACCGTCGCGTGCGTTCGGTGGGCGAGCTGCTGGAAAACCAGTACCGCGTCGGCCTGCTGCGCATGGAACGCGCCATCAAGGAGCGCATGTCGTCGGTCGATATCGACACCGTCATGCCGCACGACCTGATCAATGCCAAGCCAGCCGCGGCGGCGGTGCGTGAATTCTTCGGCTCGTCGCAGCTGTCGCAGTTCATGGACCAGACCAACCCGCTGTCGGAAATCACGCACAAGCGTCGCCTGTCGGCCCTTGGGCCGGGCGGTCTGACGCGCGAACGCGCGGGCTTCGAAGTCCGCGACGTGCACCCGACCCACTATGGCCGTATCTGCCCGATTGAAACGCCGGAAGGCCCGAACATCGGTCTGATCAACTCGCTGGCCACCCACGCCCGCGTCAACAAGTACGGCTTCATCGAAAGCCCGTACCGCAAGGTCATCGACGGTAAGCCGCAGGACGAAGTCGTCTATATGTCGGCGATGGAAGAGTCCAAGCACGTCATCGCTCAGGCCAATATCAAGCTGGGTGACGAAGGCATTGTCGAAGACCTCGTGCCGGGCCGTGTCAACGGCGAACCGGGTCTGCAACCGGCCCCGACCGTCGATTATATGGACGTGTCGCCGAAGCAGGTCGTTTCGGTCGCCGCCGCCCTGATCCCGTTCCTCGAAAACGACGACGCCAACCGCGCGCTGATGGGTTCGAACATGCAGCGTCAGGCCGTGCCGCTGGTGAAGGCCGATGCGCCCTTCGTCGGCACCGGCATGGAATCGGTCGTCGCCCGCGACTCCGGGGCGACTATCGCCGCCCGCCGCACCGGCGTGATCGAGCAGGTGGACGCCACCCGTATCGTCGTGCGCGCCACGGACGAACTTGACCCCACCAAGCCGGGCGTCGATATCTACCGCCTGTCGAAGTTCCAGCGTTCGAACCAGAACACCTGTATCAACCAGCGTCCGATCGTGAACGTGGGTGACAAGGTGTCGGCCGGTGACATCATCGCCGACGGTCCTTCGACCGACCTCGGCGATCTGGCTCTGGGCCGCAACGTCCTCGTCGCCTTCATGCCGTGGAACGGCTACAACTTCGAAGACTCGATCCTGATTTCCGAACGCATCGTGCGCGACGACATCTTCACCTCTATCCACCTGGAAGAGTTTGAAGTCATGGCCCGCGATACGAAGCTTGGGCCGGAAGAAATCACCCGCGACATCCCGAACGTCGGCGAAGAAGCCCTGCGCAACCTCGACGAAGCCGGTATCGTGGCCATCGGTGCCGAAGTGCAGCCGGGCGACATCCTCGTCGGCAAGGTGACGCCGAAGGGCGAAAGCCCGATGACGCCGGAAGAAAAGCTTTTGCGCGCCATCTTCGGTGAAAAGGCTTCGGACGTGCGCGACACCAGCTTGCGTCTGCCCCCCGGCGTTGCCGGTACCATCGTCGAAGTCCGCGTCTTCAACCGTCACGGTGTGGACAAGGACGAACGCGCCATGGCTATCGAGCGCGCCGAAATCGAGCGTCTGGGCAAGGACCGCGACGACGAACTGTCGATCCTTGAGCGCAACATCTATGGCCGCCTGAAGGAAGTCATCCTCGGTCAGACGGCCGTTTCGGGCCCGAAGGGTCTGGGTCGCGGTGAAATCACCGAAGAGAAGCTGTCCGAAATCTCGAAGGGCCTGTGGTGGCAGATCGCGCTCGAAGACGAGAAGCTGATGGGCGAACTGGAGGCCATGAAGCGCCAGTTCGAAGACGCCCGCAAGCGTCTGGACCGTCGCTTCGAGGACAAGGTCGAAAAGCTGCAACGCGGCGACGAACTGCCGCCGGGCGTCATGAAGATGGTCAAGGTCTTCGTGGCCGTGAAGCGCAAGCTTCAGCCGGGCGACAAGATGGCCGGCCGTCACGGCAACAAGGGGGTTATCTCCAAGATCCTCCCGGTCGAAGACATGCCGTTCCTCGCCGATGGTGAGCACGTCGATATCGTGCTGAACCCGCTGGGCGTGCCGTCGCGCATGAACGTCGGTCAGATCTTCGAAACCCACCTCGGCTGGGCCTGCGCCAATATTGGCAAGCAGATCACCAACCTGCTCGAAGAGTGGCAGAATGGCGGTCAGAAGCAGGCGCTTATCGACCACCTGAAGGGCGCTTACGGTGCCGATCAGGAACTGCCGGAAACGGAAGAAGAGCTGATCCAGCTGGCGAAAAACCTCGCGCGTGGCGTGCCGATTGCGACCCCGGTCTTCGACGGTGCGCACATCAGCGACATCGAGAACATGCTTGAGTTTGCCGGTCTCGATCGTTCGGGTCAGTCGATCCTGTACGATGGTCTGACGGGTGAGCAGTTCAAGCGTCCGGTCACCGTCGGCATCATCTACATGCTGAAGCTGCACCACCTTGTCGATGACAAGATCCACGCGCGCTCCATCGGGCCATACTCGCTCGTCACCCAGCAGCCGCTGGGCGGTAAGGCGCAGTTCGGCGGTCAGCGCTTCGGGGAAATGGAGGTCTGGGCTCTGGAAGCCTATGGTGCCGCCTATACCCTGCAGGAAATGCTGACCGTGAAGTCGGACGACGTGGCCGGCCGGACCAAGGTGTACGAAGCCATCGTCCGTGGCGACGACAGCTTCGAAGCCGGTATCCCGGAAAGCTTCAACGTCCTGATCAAGGAAATGCGTTCGCTGGGTCTGAACGTGGAACTGGAAAACGGGCAGGGATAGTCCTGACCTTCGCCTA
>NZ_JAIWNX010000173.1 GCF_020217185.1 Asticcacaulis sp. | reverse complement strand
CGCTCCTCCCCTGCGTAGCGGGGGAGGGGGACCACGAAGTGGTGGAGGGGGCCTGCCCCCGCATCGCTGCCCACTAAGTTCTAATGACGGAAAGCTGGAATTCATATGAACCAGGAAGTCCTCAATATCTTCAATCCGGTCCAGGTCGCCCCGACCTTCGACCAGATCCGCATCACCCTGGCCTCGCCCGAAAAGATCCTGTCGTGGTCGTTCGGTGAGATCAAGAAGCCGGAAACCATCAACTACCGCACGTTCAAGCCGGAACGTGACGGCCTGTTCTGCGCCCGTATCTTCGGTCCGACCAAGGACTACGAATGCCTGTGCGGCAAGTACAAGCGCATGAAGTACAAGGGCATTATCTGCGAAAAGTGCGGCGTCGAAGTGACCCTGTCGCGCGTTCGCCGTGAACGCATGGGCCATATCGAGCTGGCGTCGCCGGTCGCGCACATCTGGTTCCTGAAGTCGCTGCCTTCCCGCATCGCCATGTTCCTCGACATGGCGCTGAAGGACGTTGAGCGCGTTCTGTACTTCGAAAACTACATCGTCACCGAGCCGGGCCTGACGCCGCTGAAGCTCAACTCGCTGCTCAGCGAAGACGAGTATTACCGCTATCAGGAAGAGTTCGGCGACGACAGCTTCACCGCTGAGATCGGGGCCGAAGCCATCCGCAACATGCTGATGTCGATGGACCTCAACGAAGTCGCCGACAAGCTGCGCGCCGAGCTGGCCGACAATCCGTCGGAAATGAAGGCCAAGAAGGCCTCCAAGCGCCTCAAGCTGATCGAAAACTTCATCGAATCCGGCAACCGTCCGGAATGGATGGTGCTGACGGTCGTGCCGGTCATCCCGCCTGAACTGCGCCCGCTGGTGCCGCTGGACGGTGGCCGTTTCGCCACCTCGGACCTCAACGACCTCTATCGTCGCGTCATCAACCGTAACAATCGTCTGAAGCGCCTGATGGAACTGCGCGCGCCGGACATCATCATCCGCAACGAAAAGCGGATGTTGCAGGAATCGGTCGATGCTCTGTTCGACAACGGCCGTCGCGGTCGCGTCATCACCGGCGCCAACAAGCGTCCGCTGAAGTCGCTGGCCGACATGCTGAAGGGTAAGCAGGGCCGCTTCCGTCAGAACCTGCTTGGTAAGCGCGTGGACTATTCCGGTCGTTCGGTTATCACCGTCGGTCCGGAACTGAAGCTGCACGAATGCGGCCTGCCCAAGAAGATGGCGCTGGAACTGTTCAAGCCCTTCATCTATGCGCGTCTCGACGCCAAGGGCCTGTCGGGCACCGTCAAGCAGTCCAAGCGCATGGTTGAGCGCGAGCAGCCGCAGGTCTGGGATATCCTCGAAGAGGTCATCCGTGAGCACCCGGTCCTGCTCAACCGCGCCCCGACCCTGCACCGCCTCGGCATTCAGGCCTTTGAGCCGAAGCTGATCGAAGGCAAGGCGATCCGTCTGCACCCGCTCGTCTGTTCGGCCTTCAACGCCGACTTCGACGGCGACCAGATGGCCGTCCACGTGCCCCTGTCGCTCGAAGCGCAGCTTGAAGCGCGCGTGCTGATGATGTCCACCAACAACATCCTCAGCCCCGCCAACGGCAAGCCGATCATCGTGCCGTCGCAGGACATCGTGCTGGGTCTCTACTACCTGTCGCTGGTCAAGGACGGTGAGTTGGGTGAAGGCATGATCTTCGCCGACCTCAACGAAATCCAGTCGGCGCTCGATGCCGGCGTGGTTTCCATGCACGCTAAGGTCAAGTGCCGCTTCACCGAAGTGGACCCGGACGGCGTTCAGCGCACCCGCGTCATCGACACGACGCCGGGCCGCATGAAGATCGCTGCCCTGCTGCCGCTGCACGCCTCTATCGGCGTCCGCGTTCTGGAAAAGAACCTGACCAAGAAGGAAATCGGTAACCTGATCGACGTGGTCTATCGCCACTGCGGTCAGAAGGCGACGGTGATCTTCGCCGACCAGATGATGGCTCTGGGCTTCAAGGAAGCCGCCCGCGCCGGTATCTCGTTCGGTAAGGACGACATCGTTATCCCTGAAACCAAGCACGGCATCGTCGAAGAGACGCGCAAGCTGGTGGAAGAATACGAGCAGCAGTACGCCGACGGTCTGATCACCAAGGGTGAGAAGTACAACAAGGTGGTTGACGCCTGGTCCAAGGCGACCGACCGCGTGTCGGACGAAATGATGAAGGAAATCAGCCGCAAGCTGAAGACCGACGATGGCCGTGAAAAAGAGATCAACTCGATCTACATGATGGCCAACTCCGGTGCCCGTGGTTCGCAGGCCCAGATGAAGCAGCTCGGCGGGATGCGCGGCCTGATGGCCAAGCCAGACGGTTCGATCATCGAAACGCCGATCATCTCGAACTTCAAGGAAGGTCTGACCGTTCTTGAATACTTCAACTCGACCCACGGTGCGCGTAAGGGTCTGGCCGATACGGCTCTGAAGACCGCCAACTCCGGTTACCTGACCCGTCGTCTTGTGGACGTGGCTCAGGACTGCATCATCATGGAAGAGGACTGCGGCACGACCAAGGGCATCACCATGCGCGCCGTCGTCGAAGGCGGTGACGTGCTGGTGTCTCTGGGCGCGCGCGTCCTCGGTCGCACCACGGCCGAAGACATCAAGGACGTCGCTTCGGGCGAAGTCGTGGTCCCGGCCGACACCTATGTCGATGAAAACGTCGTCGATCAGATCGAAGCCTCCGGCGTTCAGTCGGTCAAGGTGCGCTCGGTCCTCACCTGTGAGGCCGAACAGGGCACCTGCGCCGCCTGCTACGGTCGTGACCTGGCCCGCGGCACCCGCGTCAATATGGGTGAAGCGGTCGGCGTCATCGCGGCTCAGTCGATCGGCGAACCGGGCACGCAGCTCACCATGCGTACCTTCCACATCGGCGGTACCGCTCAGGTGGCCGAGCAGTCCTTCTATGAGACGACGTCGGACGGCGTGATCAAGCTGTCGGCGGCTCCGACCGTCCGCGGCTCGCACGGCGACCTGATCTCCATGTCGCGCAACCTGATCATCACCATCCATCACGATGGTAAGGATCGCGAAACCTATAAGGTGCCCTACGGCTCGCGTCTGCGCGTCGAGGAAGGCACCGAGGTCAAGAAGGGCCAGCGTCTGGCGGAGTGGGACCCCTATACCACCCCGATCATCACCGAAGTCGGCGGTAAGATCCGCTTCGAAGACCTGACCGAAGGTCAGTCGGTCCGCGAGGAAACCGACGAAGCCACCGGCATCACCAACCGCGTCGTCACCGACTTCCGCGCCTCTTCGCGCGCGGCGGATCTGCGTCCGACGCTCGGTCTGGTCGATGACAGCGGCGCCTATAAGCGTCTGTCGAACGGGGCCGAAGCCCGCTACCTGCTGCCGGTCGGGGCCATTCTCTCCGTCGGCAATGGCGACGAGGTCCGTCCGGGTGAAATCATCGCCCGTATCCCGACCGAAGGTGCCAAGACCCGCGACATCACCGGCGGTCTGCCGCGCGTCGCCGAACTGTTCGAAGCCCGCCGTCCGAAGGATTGCGCCGTCATCGCCGAAATGGATGGCCGCGTCGAATTCGGTCGCGACTACAAGAACAAGCGCCGCATCAAGATCACTCCGGAGGACGGTGGCGAACCCGTCGAATTCCTGATCCCGAAGGGCAAGCATATCTCCGTCCACGACGGCGATATCATCCAGAAGGGCGACTACATCATCGACGGCAACCCGGATCCGCACGATCTGCTGCGTATTCAGGGCGTTGAGGCGCTGGCCGAATACCTCGTCAACGAGGTGCAGGAGGTCTATCGTCTGCAAGGCGTGCCGATCAACGACAAGCACATCGAAGTCGTGGTCCGTCAGATGCTGCAAAAGGTCGAAATCCTGGAGCCCGGCGATACCGGCCTCATCAAGGGCGATCAGCTCGACAAGGGCGAAGTGGAAGCCGAGAATCTCAAGGCCGAAAAGCGTGGTGGTCGTCCGGCCCTCACGGCTCCGGTCCTGCTCGGTATCACCAAGGCCTCGCTCAACACCAAGAGCTTCTTCTCGGCCGCTTCGTTCCAGGAGACGACGCGCGTTCTGACCGAAGCCTCGGTGCAGGGCAAGATCGACACCCTCGACGGCCTGAAGGAAAACGTCATCGTCGGCCGTCTGATCCCGGTCGGCACCGGCGCCTACCTGCGCCGCCTGCAACGCATCGCCATGAAGCGCGACGAGGCTCTGGCCCATCAGCGCGAAGAGACGATGGAACCGCTGCCGGCGGAAGTCCTGCTCGAAGGCCCTGCGGCCGAGTAGCAGGGGCTCGCCCCTGCACCCTTAACCGGGTGCAAACGGTTCTTCCCATCGTAAAATCAGCCTCCGGGGTTCGCTCCGGAGGCTTTTTTCGGTTCTTGACGATATGTCACCCATGGGTTACATGTAACCTATGGGTTATATTTCTGGGGCAACCGACGTGGATAATGAAAAGCGGATTGAGCAGGCCGAAAGACAGAGACTCTGGCGGCGTCTGTTGCTGGCCATTAATGGCGTTACCTATTTTGCGTGGATTGGTTCGCAAGGTTTACACCAGACCGGCCTCTTCGGCTGGTCCCCGCAACAGTGGAGCCTCATTCAGACACTCAGTTGGCCGATCTGGGCGACGAGTCTGGCGGGCGTTTTCGTGCAGATGGCGTGGTTGCGACGCAACCGGCAGGTGACACGACTGATCGACGACGAGCGCACCGCCTATGTCACAAGATACGCCTATCAAGGGGGATATTGGGGGTTGTTACTGGCGGTCGCAGCCGTTTATGCGGCGACCTTCTTTACTCAGGTGGATGCCCGCGTCGTCCTGCCGCTACTGCTGGCAACGGGGGTCACGCTCAATTCGTTTATCTATGCCTGGCTTTACCGGGGATAGGGCCCAATGCACGAAGTGAGGCTTAAAAACCGTCTGAAAGATATCCGTTCAGCCCGCAATCTGACGCAGGCCGATCTGGCCGTGATGGCCGGTGTATCGCGCAAGACAATCAATACCATTGAAAACGAGGTCTTCGTGCCTTCGACCCTACTGGCGCTCAAAATGGCCGAGGTGCTCGATTGTCGTGTCGAAGACCTGTTCTATCTGGAAGGAGGCTCCCGATGAACTGGATGCAGGCCGATAAACAGTATCGGAAAAAGCGTTTTGAGAAGGCTGAGCAGCGCCGCAAGGCCATGATGCAGGTGGCTGTCCAGATTGCGTTATGGAGCGGCACTTTAGGGGGTATGGCCTGGCTGGCCAGTCTGGCCCTCCTTGTGCGGTGATCACAACGCCTGACCGGCGGCCCAGCCCGAAGACCAGGCCCACTGAAAATTATAGCCGCCCAGCCAGCCCGTAACGTCCAGCGCTTCGCCAATAACGTACAGGCCGGGACAGAGCAGACTTTCCATGGTTTGCGAAGAGATTTGCCGGGTGTCAATCCCCCCCACGGTCACCTCGGCGGTGCGGTAACCTTCGGTGCCGTCGGGGATCAGCGCCCACGGCTGCATCAGGGCCGTCAGCGCGCTTAAGCGCTTATCCGAAAGGTCGGCAATGCGCGTCTCAGGGGCGATAATCGTGGCCTCCAGAATGCGCTCACTGAGGCGCGCCGGCACGAGGTCGGGCAGAACATTGCCGATATGCTGGCGCGGCGTGGATTGGCGGCGCTCTTTCAAAACGGCCAGGGCGTCGGTGCCCGGCAGGAGGTCGATTTCCACCGTCTGTCCCGGCGTCCAGAAGGAGGAAATCTGCAACATGGCTGGCCCCGACAGGCCGCGGTGGGTAAACAGGAATCCATCCTCAAACACCGTCTTACCGATGCGGGCGCGTGCCTGAAGAGAGACGCCGGAAAGCCCTGAAATATAATCGAGTTTTTGTCCGCCCAACGTAAAGGGCACGAGGCCCGCACGCGGGCCAATCAGCCCATGTCCGAAGCGTTGCGCCACCTCATAGGCAAGGCCCGTCGCGCCCATCTTGGGGATGGACAGCCCGCCAGTGGCCAGCACCAGCTTCCTCGTCTCGATCACGCCATCCGGCAGGGACAGACGAAACCCCTCTGGCGTCTTGTCGAGCCCCTGCACCGGGCTTTGCAGCCACAGTTCGCCGCCGTGGGCGCGCAAGTCACCCAGCAGCATGTCGATAATGTCTTTGGCCGAATGGTCGCAGAACAACTGGCCTTCGGTCTTGTGATGATAGGGGATATTGTGGGCGATGACGCGGTCGAGAAAATCCCACGGTCCGAAGCGTTTCAGCGCCGATTTGCAGAAATGCGGGTTTTGCGACAGATAGTGTTTGGGCGCGGCCTCAAGGTGCGTAAAGTTGCAGCGCCCGCCGCCGGAAATGCGGATCTTCTCCGCCGGGGCCCGCGCATGGTCGATGACGACCACCTTGCGACCGCGCTTTGCCGCTTCGATGCCGCACATCAATCCGGCGGCACCGGCCCCGATTATGACCGCATCAAAGCTACGCATGGACTTATCCCGAAAAATTTACCGCGACCTGACGCTTGGTCACGCTTGTGTCTGAAAAAATTGCCGTTAAGGTCAAGTCCGACGGCGTCAACTCAAGCGCCTTACACACACTCAGAGGAAATGACCATGTCCGATCTGGCCGCCATTACGCAAAAAATCACCGCCGCTGTGGGCGAAAACTCCGGTCTGGGCAAGATCGTGAAGCTCGACTTCGGTGACGATGGCAAGATCCTGATCAATGCCGCCAATGTGCCGAACGTCGTCTCCAACGAAGACGGCCCCGCCGATACGACGGTCGTCGTCTCCATCGACAACCTGAAGGCGCTGGCGCAGGGCCAGCTCGATCCGATGATGGCCTTCATGCAGGGCAAGCTGAAGATCATCGGCGATATGGGCATCGCCCAGAAGCTGGTGCCGCTACTCAAAGGCTAGAGCGCATTCCGAAAAGTGTGCAACGGTTTTCGGAATCAAATGCGCGACAAAACAAAGGTTAGAGCGGATTTCGTTCAATCTGCACGAAATCCGCTCTAACCCTCGAAAGCCCCGTTTCAAAACGGGGCTTTTTCTATTACCCCGGCCCCGACCGATTGGGGGCCGACTGCGCGATCACGCGGTCGCCGACAAACGGATTATGGGCGCGTTCGGCTGCGAAACTCGACATCGGGCCGTGGCCGCAGACGAACTGCACATCCCCCAGCGGCCAAAGCCGCGTGGTGATGGCGTTGATCAGGTCGGCATGGTTGCCGCGCGGAAAATCGGTACGCCCGATCGAGCCGCGAAACAGAATATCCCCCACCTGAGCGAACTGGCTTTCGGGGTGGTAGAAGATGACATGGCCCGGCGTATGGCCGGGGCAGTGGATCACCTGCCATTCGGTTTCACCCAAGGTCACTGTGTCGCCGTGCGTGAGCCAGCGCGTCGGCTCGAAACTGCGGGCGTCGTAAATCCCCCAGCGCTTGGCGTCTTCCGGGATGCGCTCGATCCAGAAGCGGTCGCCTTCGTGCGGACCTTCGATGGGTGCGCCCGTCGCCTCATGCAGGGCCTGCGTGCCGCCCGCGTGGTCGGCGTGGCCATGCGTCACCCAGATTTTCTCAACCGTCAGGCCGCGCCGCTTTATTTCGGCCAGCACCGGCTCGATATCGCCGCCGGGGTCGATCACGGCGGCTTTCTGCGTTTTCGTACACCACACGACGGTGCAGTTCTGCTGTAGCGGCGTGACGGGGGCGACGAACAGACGGATAGGGGGGGCAGCGGTCATCGGGTTTCCGGCAATGAAAAGGCTCCGGCCAGATATGACCGGAGCCTTGGTAAACTACAAGCCTCAGAAGGCCTATTTCACGTCATCGACGCCCTTGCCGAAGGCTTCGGCCGGCGACGCCAGATCGGTGTCTTCGGTAATGTCGATACCCTTGGCGAGCTTCGACTGCCAGAAGCCATAGAGGGCATAGATCAGTGCCCCGACGATGGCATAGACCACCAGAATGGTCAGCGGCAGGGTATTGCCCTTCATGGCGTGATCGACCATCGGCGCAAAGTTTTGCCAGGCGAGGAACAGACAGGCGAGAATGCCAAGGACCGCCGTGAAGATACCACCGGGCACTTTGAACGGACGCTCCATTTCCGGGTGGGTAATACGCAGGAAGATCACCGAGAAGCAGACGATCGAGAAGGCAACCGCCGTGCCCAGCGACACCAGATCACCCAACAGGCTGATCGGCAGGAAGGCGGCCGCAATGGCGATCATGATGCCCAGAACGATGGTGCCCAGCCACGGCGTGCGGAACTTCGGGTGGATCTTGGCGAAGACGGCGGGGATCAGGCCGTCGCGCGCCATGGTGTAGAAGATACGCGTCTGACCGAAGCAGAGGACCAGCATCACCGACGACAGACCGGCCACAGCGCCGATCTTGATCAGCAGGCTGATGGCGTTCATCGTGCCGGTTTCCGTCCACGGGGCCGAGAAGTTGGCCCACGTCAGCGCCATACGGTCGATAGCCACCGCGATCGGGGCGGGGCTGGCCAGTTCCTTGTACGGCACGACGCCGGTCATGACGGCGGCGACGGCCATGTAGATAAGCGTACAGATGATCAGCGCCCCCAGAATGCCGACGGGCACATCGCGCGACGGGTTCTTGGCTTCGGCGGCGGCGGTGGACACGGCTTCGAAGCCGACATAGGCGAAGAAGATGATGGCCGCACCGCGGAAGATGCCGCTGATGCCGAACTCGCCCTGATTGCCGGTGGGTTCAGGGATAAAGGGGTGCCAGTTGGCCGGATTGATATAGGTGACGCCCACCGCGATGAAGGCCAGCAGCACGATAATCTTCAGGACAACGATGGCGTTGTTAACATTGGCCGATTCCGACACGCCCAGAACCAGCAGGCCGGTTACCAGAGCGATACCGATGGCCGCAATCAGGTTGAAGGTGCCGGTCATCATCATGGTGGTGTGGCCGGAGTCATTGGCCACCGCCTGAACCAGCGGCGTCGCCCACATGGCCGCCGGGTGCGAGGGGTCACCTCCGGCCAGGGCTGGCAGGTGGACGCCAAAATCCGCCAGGAGACTGACCACATAGCCGGACCAGCCGACGGCGACGGTGGAAGCGGCAATGCCGTATTCCAGCACCAGCAGCCAGCCCATGATCCACGCGAACACTTCGCCCATAGTGCCATAGGCATAGGTATAGGCCGAGCCCGATACCGGCATGGTCGAAGACAGTTCGGCATAACAAAGGCCGGCAAGCGCACAGGCTATACCGGCCACAACGAAGGAAATCATGATCGCCGGACCGGCATTGGCCGAGGCGACCTGTCCGGTCAGGACGAAGATGCCGGCGCCGATAATGGCCCCGACGCCCAGAGACATGAGGTTGATCGGGCCGAGCGTGCGCTTGAGCGGACTCTTGGCCGCTTCTGCCTGAATCTTGGCAATGGACTTTTTCAGGCCCAGCCGAGCAAATATATTGGACATGCGTCCCCCAAATGGTGCGACAGAAGGGCTGCGCCCTGACGCAAACCCTTAACGAAACCGTGACGCTAACGTCATCTTGTCGCTTTGGCAACGACATATATTTACACATTTCGCGCCTTGCGTCTGCAAACTGTTTGGGATTGCCGACAAACGACGCTCACACTTTGCCCCAAATCGGAGTAGATGAGGCATATGCTGCCCATTGAAGAGATTTTTGCGCCGCTGAGGGCCTTTCTGGCTGAGCGCACGACCGCCATACTGATCGCGCCGCCGGGGGCGGGGAAGACGACGGGCGTGCCTCTGGCCCTGCTCGATGAGGCGTGGCTGGCCGGGCAAAAGATCGTGATGCTGGAGCCGCGCCGGCTGGCGGCGCGGGCGGCGGCCATGCGTATGGCTGAGGTTTTAAGCGAACCCGTGGGCCAGACAGTCGGCTACCGCGTTCGTGGCGACAGCCGGGTGTCGAAACAGACGCGCATCGAAGTCGTCACCGAAGGGGTGTTTTCGCGGCTGATCGTCGATGATCCGGCGCTGGAAGGCATTGGCTGCGTCATTTTCGACGAATTTCAC
>NZ_JAIWNX010000172.1 GCF_020217185.1 Asticcacaulis sp. | reverse complement strand
GAACGCAGCCTCGACGCCGATCTGGGGCTGGCCTTCGCCCGCGACAGCCAGAGCGTCCTGCGAGACGATCTGCGTATTCTTGTCATGTCGGCGACGCTGGACGGGGAGCGGGTCCGCAGCGTCTTACCCGATGCCGAGGTGTTTCATTCGCTGGGTCGCGCCTTTCCGGTGACCACCCACTATACCGGCCGCGATCAGACGCTGCGGCTGGAAGAGGATGTGGCGAAGGTCGTGGCGCGGGTGGCGGCTAAGCTGACGCCCGAGCGCGCCGAGACGATGCTGGTCTTCCTGCCGGGGCAGGGCGAAATCCACCGCGTGGCGACTCTGCTGGCCGAAAAGGGCCTGCCGCCCTTCATCGAGGTGCACAAGCTGTATGGCGCGATGGAGGCGAGGGATCAGACGCGGGTGCTGGCCAAAAACGCCCCCGGCACGCCGCGCATCGTGCTGGCCACTGCCATTGCCGAAACCTCGCTGACGCTCGACAAGGTGTCGATGGTGGTCGATAGCGGCGTGGCGCGGTTGGGGCGCTTCGATGCGGCGCGCGGCGTGGTGCGCATGGTGACCGAGCGCGTCTCAAAAGCCGCCGCCGATCAGCGGCGCGGGCGGGCCGGGCGGACGCAGGCGGGCGACTGCTACCGCCTGTGGGACGAAGAAAATGACCGGTCTTTGATCCCCTTTGCGCGGCCGGAAATCCTCGATACCGACCTGTCGCGGCTGGTGCTCGACCTGCGCCTGTGGGGGGCAAAATCGACCGACGGATTAGCTCTGCTCGACCACCCGCCCAGAGCCGCGTTACAGGAGGCCGAAAAGCTGCTGCGCGGGCTGGATATCCTCGACGCAAAGGGTGAAGTCACGCCGCACGGTCGGCTGGTCGGGCGGCTGCCCATGTCGCCGCGTCTGGGGCACATGCTGCTGCTGGCCGCGCGTGACGGCCTGAGCGATCAGGGGGCAGCGCTGGCCGTTCTGTTGTCAGAAAACGGTCTGGGGGGCAAGGCCACCGATCTCGACCTGCGGCTGGAGGGCCTGTCGAAGGACCGTTCGCCCAAGGTGACGCAGGCGCGGCAACTGGCGCAGACCTGGGCGCGTCTGGCCGGGCAACTGGTGCGTGACGTGCCAAAGGACGCAGCGTCGGCGCAAACCGCCGTCAAATCGGTGCATGCCCTGCTGGCCGAATGTTTCCCGGAGCGCGTGGCCAAGGCGCGGGGGAAGGCCGGGGAATTTGTCATGGCCAATGGGCGCGGCGTCTATGTCGATGAACATGATCCACTGGCGCGCGCGGCCTATATCGCCGTCGGCGATCTGGGCGGCGGGGCCGGGCGCGACCGCGTGCTGCTGGGGGCCGCCCTGAGCGAGGCCGAGGTCATAAGCCTGTTTGCCGACCGACTGGAAAAGCGCACCGTGCTGGAGCGCTTTAATGGCCGTTACCGCGCGCTGGCGCAGGTGCGATTCGGTGAACTGATCCTGTCGAGCCAGCCTTTACCCTCCGTGCCGCCGGAATTGCTGATTGAGGCTGAGGCTGAAGAAATCCGTACCAAGGGCCTGAAAGTCCTCAAATTTTCCGAAAATGCCGAAAACCTGCGCGCGCGCGTCAATTTTCTGCACGCGCAGGACCCCACCTGGCCCGACCTGTCGGATGAGGCCCTGCTGAGCGGTCTGGCCGACTGGCTGGGGCCCTATGCCGCGGGGCGGCCCCTGCTGTCGCTGACCGCCAGCGACGTGTCTCAGGCCCTGCTGGGGCGACTGGATTATGACCAGCAACGCGCGCTTGATACACTGGCGCCCGAATACTGGCGGATGCCGACGGGGTCGAATATCCGCATCGACTATGGGGCCGAGGGCGGGCCGAGGCTGGAGGTGCGGGTGCAGGAGCTTTATGGCGTGACGCAACACCCCGTGGTGGGACCGCAGCGGACGCCGCTGACGCTCGCCCTGTTGTCGCCGGCGCATCGACCTATCCAGATTACGAAAAATCTCCCCGCCTTCTGGGACGGCTCATGGGCGGAGGTGCGCAGCGACATGAAGGGCCGCTATCCGCGCCACGTCTGGCCGGAAAACCCCCGCGATGCCGACCCTACGACGCGGGCCAAGCCACGCGGCACGTAAAACTACCTTCTCATACTTCACGTATAAGCCAGAGGAGTTGCCATGATTACCGTCCATCACCTGAATAATTCGCGTTCGCAGCGCGTGCTGTGGCTTCTGGAGGAACTGGGGCTCGACTATGAGATCGTGCGCTATCAGCGCGATCCCGACATGTTCGCGCCGCCCGAACTGAAGGCCATTCATCCGCTCGGCAAGTCGCCGGTCATTACCGATAACGGTCTAACCATCGCCGAAACGGGCGCGATTGTGGACTATATTTTGGACACCTATGCGCAAGGACGACTGGTGCCCGAAGACCCCAAGGCGCGGCTACAGATGCGCTACTGGCTGCACTACGCCGAAGGGTCGGCCATGCCGTTATTGTTGCTGAAACTGATCACCAGCCAGCTTCCGGCCAAGGTGCCCGGGCTGATACGCCCGATTGCCGGGCTGATCGCCAAGGGACTAGAGGCCAGGATGGTCACGCCGGGCCTGAAGACGCATCTGGCCTTCTGGGAGGCATCGCTGAAGGACACCGGCTGGTTTGCGGGCAACGCCTTGAGCGCCGCCGACATCATGATGAGCTTTCCGGTCGAGGCGGCGGTGAGCCGCGCCGGAGCGGGACAAAGCGCGGTATTGCGGGGCTTCGTCGAACGTATCCACGCCCGCGAGGCCTATCAACGCGCCCTGTCCCGTGGCGGGCCTTACGACTACGCCTGAGTCTTGGTCGTGGTCGTCTTGGTCTCGTGGTTATGGATGGGCTTCGACTGATCGTCCTTAACGATGACGACGCAGCCCGACAGGCTGGCAGCGAGGACGGTGAGGGCGGCCACTTTGAGGATAAGCGATTTCATGTCTGATCTTTCTGGGTAAGGGGAGGAAGGAACGGCGGTTTATCCGCGCGTTTTAAGGGTAAGAGCGCTTTTGGGCTGCAAGGCCTGGCTGTCGTCGGCCTTCCCTTCCAGATACATCAGGCATCCGGAAAGCGTCACGGCCACAGCCGCTACCGCCAGAAGTTTCAAGGTCAGTTTCATTGGTGTTGATCCCATTGTTGGTACAGGGGACCAAGCACCCAGCCCAAGCCCCACCCAAGGCATACTGCCCTGAATCTGAACGCAAACTGAATGACAAATATGTAATGAAACCCGTCTGTTCGATGGACCGGCTAATACCAACAGCGATTGATTTGGACTCAATCGCTGTTGGCAAGGGCGCCCGTCCGCCCGAGCCTATGCGAGGAGCCATGCGGCGCTTGAGCTGAAAAAATGCTTATACCAAGGGTCATTATTTATGACCTTTGGTATAAGAGGTGACCTACAGGCCGCAGGCGGCGTAGATCATAATGCCCGTGGCCACCGAAAGATTGAGGCTGTCGGCCCGTCCGCGCATCGGGATCTTGACGTGCAGGTCGCAGGTATCGGCAATCTCCGGCGTCAGTCCCGATTGTTCGGTGCCCATCAGCAAAAGCGTCGGGCGTTTGTACGGCGCGCTGCGGTGATCGTGTTTGGCGGTCAGTAAGGTGCCGACGACGGAGCCGGTCCAGCGGCCGCGATCGGCGATAAATTCCTCGCGCGTGCATTTGACGATCGGCAGGGCGAAGATCGAACCCATGGTGGCGCGCACGGTTTCGACGCTGAACGGATCGACGCAATCCCCGATCAGGATGACGCCGCCGATGGCTGCGGCGTCGGCGGTGCGGATGATGGTCCCCAGATTGCCGGGATCGCGCACCTGCTCCAGCGCCACCCAGACCTCATGGCTGTCCGGGTCGATCTCCGACAGACGCCGGATGCGCTGGGCAAAGACCGCCAGCACCATCTGCGGATTTTCCTTGCGTGAGATTTTTTCGAGGATGTCGCGCGTCACCTCAAGCACCTGCCCGCGGGCTTTCAGCGTCTCGTCAATGGCGCGCTGAAGCAGCGGATGGTGGTCGGCGTCCTTGCCATAGATCAGGATTTGCGGCGCGATCTCCTGATCCAGCGCGTCGATAATGATCTTCAGACCTTCGGCCAGAAACTGCTTGGTGGACTCTCGCTCCTTGCGCATATGCAGGGCGCGGATGTCCTTGATCTTCTGGTTGGTGAGGGAAGTAATCTGCTTTATAGACATGAGCTTAGACCGGGTCCTTCATCCAGCGCGCAAAGAAGGACATGCCGAATTCGCGCGGGGCGATCAGCGATGGCTTCGCGCCTTTGGGAGTCTTCGGGTCTTCGCACAGGGTCAGTTCGCCATAGTCGATACGGCCGGGACGCTGGCCAATGGTTTCGGCCATCAGATGCGCCAGCGCCGGGCCTGAGACGCGCGCCGCGTAGGCATTGAGCAGGAAGAACGCCGCGTCATCCGACAGAAGCTGCGCGCACAGGTCGAGCAGTTCGGGCAGGTCTTCGAACAGCCGCCACACTTCGCCGGTCGGGCCGCGTCCGTATTTCGGCGGATCGAGGATAATGCCTTCGTACTTGGAGCCGCGCTTGACCTCGCGCTGCACGTATTTGCGGGCGTCTTCGACGATCCAGCGGATGGGGGCGTCCTCCATGCCGGACAGGGCGGCATTGTCACGCGCATAGGCGACGGACTTTTTGGAGGCATCGACGTGGGTGACACGCGCGCCGGCGGCGGCGCAGACAAGGCTGGCCACGCCTGTATAGCCAAACAGGTTGAGGACGCGCGGCTGATCGTTGCGCGCTTCGATGGCGGTCTTCTGCCACGCCCAGTTGGCGGCCTGCTCCGGGAAGAAGGCGAGGTGACGGAAGGCGGTGAAGCGCCCGTAGAATTTGACGCGGTCATAGCCTAAGGCCCATTGCTCGTCCGGGCGGCGACGGAAGGACCAGCGGCCGCCATCCTCGTCCTCGTTCTCGGCGTCGAAAACCGCGTCGGCCTTGTCCCACAGTTCGGGATATTTCGGCGACCACCAGCATTGTGGCTCCGGCCGGATGACCAGATAGTCGCCATAGCGTTCGAGTTTCAGCCCCTTGCCGGAGTCAATCAGGGCATAGTCGCGCCACGGCAGGGTGCGCAGGGTCAGGGGCGTCGGGCTGATCTCGGTCATGCGCTGGCCATACCGCCCGCCGCCGCCTGCGTCAAATCTTCCTGTCAAGGCTATGACGGGTTTGTCACCGCGCCCCCGGTTGGTGCGTGCTCGGTCTTGTCCCAGTGGAAAGGCCGAACGACAAGCTGATAAAGTGCATACAGCGCACCGAAGGATTGCAGGCCCCAATAGACAGGCAGCCCCAGACGATCCCACAGGCTGAGTTTCAAACCTGCGCGTCGGGCGCCGGTATCGAGCGCGATCTGCGCAAAGCCCATCCCGCACACCAGAAGGATCAGATCGGGCAAGGCTACGCCGCCAAGATCGGGTTGCCACAGATGCAATAATCCCTGACCGAGCGTGAGTGCCATGAACGGGGCGTAGCACAGGGCCGAGAAGACGTTCAGACCAAGACTCAGCATCAGACCAAGAGCCGGCATGACGGGTAAATCGCTCGGCCTGCGGGTGTGCACCAGCAGGGTTTGCATATGGCCCTTGATCCAGCGCGTGCGCTGAGGCAGCCAGGTGCGTGTATCCTCAGGCGGGCTTTCACGGGTCGGGGCCTCAATCAGGCCGCAGCCATAGCCAAACCGCACCAGGCGATAGGCCAGGTCGGCATCTTCGGTGACATTATGGGCATCCCAGGCTCCGACGGCTTTCAGCGCCGTGGCGCGGAAATGGTTGCTGGTGCCGCCTAGCGGGAAGGTCAGGCCGAAACGGTGCAGGGCCGGCAGCAGCACGTCAAATTGCACGGCGTATTCGGCGGCGAACTGCCGCGCGATGAAGCTGCGTGCCCCGGCGGGCCTCAACGGGGCCTGAAGGCAGGCGATGTGTGCGGGCAGGCCGGCAAAGGCGGCGGCCGCTTCGCGCAACTGCGACGATGCCGGGATGTCCTCGGCGTCATAGATGGCCACCAGATCACCGCGCGCGCGGTTCAGGGCAAGGTTCAGGGCACGCGGCTTGGTGCGCGGCGTGCCGCTTTCGACCCGCACAACGCGCATATGGTGGCGATGCGGATGGCGGTCGCGGTCCAGAAGCGGCTCAAAGGCGATCAGCGTTTCGGCATCATCGTCTTCGAGCGCAAACAGAATTTCCAGTTTGTGACGCGGATAGTCGAGGGCTTCGAGGGCGGTGATCAGTTGCGGCGCTATGGCCGCTTCCTTGTACAACGCGACAATCACCGTATAGACGGGCAGCTGGCTATCGGTCAGGGGCGGGGCGCTGTGCGGTGTGCGGCGGGTAAGAGAGGCGATCAGTCTCACGGTCGCATTTGTCATGAATAGCGACCAGCACAGACCGTAAAGGCATGGCGTCATCGCATCGAACGCCAGCCACAGACCGATGATGAGCGTCAGGCTTAACACCATCAGCGCCGCCCACTGCCAGACGACCGGGGGTGATTGCGCCGAAAAACGCGGATCAAGTGCGGCTATGCCTCTTGCGGAATCGGAGACGACGTATAGGTTCGGCCGCGCGCTGTCGGCGAGGGCCGCGTGTTCGACGGCTATGCGTTTAGGTTCCGGCGGCATGTCTCCCCCCACGGCCTGAGGGGCACAACTTAAGACCGAAAATAGCCCTGTGGATAACTAACCCAAGGTGGTAAACGGGATGAAAAATATCATCTTCTGGTTGATTTTGGGCTGGGCAAGCCTTTTTGCGTGTGGCGCCTGGACTAAACCTCTGCGTGTTGTGTCGCTGGACATGTGCGCCGACCAGTATGCGCTGGCGCTCCTGCCCCCTGACCTTATCCTCAGTCTGTCGCCACGCGCGCGCCATCAGGACAGTTTCTACCGCGCGCGGGTCGGGGCGATCCCGCTGCGTCGCCCGACGCTGGAGGCGCTGCTGGCGCTGAAACCCGATGCTCTTGTCCGCACCTGGGGTGGCGATGCCCGACTGATCAAACAGGCACAGGCACACGGCATAAAAATTATACAGATCAATGAGATTTCGACCTTTTCTGAGGCGGGAGCCGAGGTCAGAAACGTGGCGGTGCAACTGGGCGTGCCACAGGCTGGCGCACGCGAAGCGCAAGACATGGCGGCGGCTCTGGCAAAGGTGCCGGTGCCGGAACGTCCGCGAAAGGTGCTCTACTACACGCCTTCCGGCTATTCGGCGGGGGCCGCGACCTGGGTGGGTCAGGTCATCGGCGCGACCGGTCACAGGCTGGTGGCGTCGCAACCCTATTTCTACTATCTGTCGCCCGAAGTGTTTTTAAGCGAAAGGGCGGAGGTCTATGCGCTGGGCTTTTATGAGGATGCCTACGCCATGCGGCGGGCGCCGGGGCGGCATCCGCTGGTGCGGGCGCGAATCGAGCGGGCGGCGCACGTGACCATCCCCAGCCCGATGCTGGCGTGCAGTGCGTGGTACGCGGCGTTTGGCCTGCCTGAGCTGGCGGAGAAAATATCTTGAAAATAGGGATCATTCTGGCCCTTTCGGCGGCCCTGTTGCTGGTCCTGCTGATGGGCATGGGCGAGGTGGCGCTGAGGCCCGCCGACTATGCCGAGGCCTTGCACGCGCCCGGCAGTCTGGCCGGTGAAATCCTGTGGCAGATCCGCCTGCCGCGTAATCTGTGTGCGCTGCTGGTCGGGGCCATGCTGGGGGTGGCCGGCGCGGTGGCGCAGGGCTATTTCCGCAACCCGCTGGCCGAGCCAGGCCTGATGGGCGTGTCGGGCGGGGCGGGACTTGGGGCAGCGGTCGCCATCGTGCTGGGGCTGGGCCTGACGCCCGGCGCGGTCGAAGGCTTTGCCCTGCTGTTTGCCGGTGGCGTCTCGCTGATTATTCTGGCCTTTGTCAGCCGCTTTCCGGACCGGCAGGCCCTGATTCTTCTGGGGGTCGGATTGTCGAGCCTGACCGGGGCACTGATGGCGCTGGTCTTCAATCTGTCGCCCTCGCCGGTGACCACCGCCGAAATTCTGGGCTGGATGATGGGATCGGTCGAAAACCGTAGCTGGACGGATGCGGCCATGGCGGCGGGCGGGCTTCTTCTTTCGGCTCTGCTGCTGTGGCGGGTGGGGCCGGGTCTGAGGCTCCTGACGCTCGGCGAAGACACAGCGCGCTCGCAAGGCGTCGATCTGCGCCAACTGGCGGCCCTGTCGGTTGTCGCCATCAGCGTGCTGGCCGGGCTGGCCGTCGCCGTGTCGGGGGTGATCGGTTTTGTCGGGCTGGCCGCGCCGCATCTGGTGCGGGGTCTGGGCGTGCGCGACCCCTATCGGCTGATCGCGCCCTCGGGACTGGCGGGCGGGGTGATGGTGCTGCTGGCCGATGGCGCGGTGCGCCTGCTGCCGACCTCGACGGATATTCGACTGGGGGTGCTGACCTCGCTGATCGGCGCGCCGCTGTTCGCGATTCTGGCCTGGAAAAGCGCGAAGGAATGGGTGCAGGGATGATCGAGACACACAGCCTTAGCGTCCGTCTGGGGCAGACCGAAGCCGTCCGCGACGTGTCTCTGCGCTTCGAGCCCGGACGCCTTTACGGGCTGGTCGGGCCGAATGGGTCGGGCAAGACAACGCTTTTGCGGGCGCTGGCGGGGTTGGTGGCGCCGTCGGCGGGAGGCGTGCGGATCGACGATCGCGCCCTGTCGTCCTTATCCCTGTCCGAACGGTCCGCCTGTATGGGGTATCTGCCGCAGGCGCGCAGCATCAGTTGGGACCTGACCGTGCACGAGATTGTGCAACTTGGCGCGCAGCGCTTTCGCGATGCCGACGCGCGCGCCGAGGCGGCATTGCGTGAGGTGGGCCTGAGCGAGGCGGCGCATCAGCGGGTCTTTTCGTTGTCGGGCGGGCAAAAGGCGCGGGTGCTGCTGGCGCGGCTTCTGGCGACGGACTGTCCGGTCCTGCTGCTCGATGAGCCCCTGACGGCGCTTGATCCGGCCTGGCAGCGTCAGGTACTGGGCGTGCTGAAGGCCGCTGCCGCGCGCGGCCACATGGTGATCGCCAGCCTGCACGATCTGGGGCTGGCGGCGGCCTTCTGCGATGCGGTGTGCGTCATGCACGACGGGCGCGTGGCGGGGTTTGGCGCGCCTGAAGAGGTCTTTACACCGTCTTTGCTGGCTGAGGTTTTCCACCTGAACGGTGGGTTCCGTGCCAGTGATGACGGCCCCGCCCTGCACCTTGCGGCCAGTCCGGTCAGTTCCCTGACGTCGCTTTCAGCTCATTATAGTTGACCGGTCCGGTCGGCAGGCTGCCCGTATCCTCGCTGTCGCCCGTTTGCGGTGTGTAGGCGATGATCATGCCGCGTTTCAGGTCGGCCATCGGCGTCAGAGGCGCGGTGCCGCCATTGAGGCGGGCGCGATAGACGGCGTTGTTTTCCATCACCCGCATCATGTAGTTGCGCGTCTCTGTAAAAGGCGCACATTCGATAAACGCGATGGGGTCGGCTGTTTCGCCGCGCGGATCGCCGCAGTCGATGATCCACTGCGGCGGACGGTTTGGCCCGGCATTGTAACCAGCGGCGGCCATGACGTAGGACCCGCCGAAGCGATCCACCAGTTCCCCGAGGTGATAGGCCCCCAACTGCATATTGTAGTCGGGATCGTACAGCATCGAGTCGGAATAGGTCAGCGACATGCGCCGCGCCACGCCCTTTGCGGTCGGTGGGATAAGCTGCATCATGCCGCGGGCATTGGCACCAGAGCGCACCATCGGGTCAAAGCCCGATTCCTGACGCGTGATGGCCAGTACAAACGACCCTTCGGGCGATTTGACAGCGGGCAGGGCACGCAGCGGATAGGCGCGTTCGGGCAGGTAGAAGCCGCGTTGCTGAGAGACGCGCGCCGCGCGCATGGCCAGATCCTGCGTGCCATAGGTACCGGCCAGATCGACCAGCAGGGCCTGCTCCTCGGCGGATGGCAAAACGTCATCCAGCGCCAGAATCAGGGCGTTGAACAGGTCGCGC
>NZ_JAIWNX010000171.1 GCF_020217185.1 Asticcacaulis sp. | reverse complement strand
TCGCCCGTTTGCCCCAGAATCTTTGCCGCCTTGACCATGTCACGGTTCTCAAAACGCGCCCGGTCGGCGGCGGTCGGCACGGGGTCCTTGCCCAGGGTTATGGCCTTCACACCGGCCTTTTCGGCGGCCAGTTGTCCGTAAAAGGCGTAGATGAACTGACCGCCTTCGACGAAATGGGCGTGCGCCTTTTCGGCGTCACCGGCCTGCCTGCGGGCCTCATAGGCGCGGCCCAGCCAATAGTGGGCGCGGCTGCGGGTAATGGGCGAGGTGCCGGCTTCGCGGACCTTTTCGAAGTGGGGCAGGGCCAGATCGGGGCGATTGAGGCGGATCAGGGCGGTCCATCCGGCGAAGAACTCACCCTCGGCCTTCTTTTCGCCGTTGGGGAAGCCGCCGCCGTTCATCGCCTCATAGGCGGCCTGATAGTTACGCGCCTTCAAAGCGGCGCGGAAATAGGACAGGCGCTCGACCCACAGATTGCTCATGGCGGCGTCAGAGGCCGGGGCGGGCGGCAGGTCGGCCAGCAGGCCAAAGCCCAGCGTCTCTAGCTTGGCGCGGCGCAGCGAACGCAGGCGCTCATAGGCCAGAACCGGGTTGCGCGGGCTGACGGCCAGCGCCTGCTCGTACAGGGTGACACCCGCCGCCGAGCCGGAGCGCAGGGCCATAGCTGCGGTGGCCACCTTGCGGCTGGTTTCATCGACCAGCGGCAGCATGGCATTGGTGGCGGGCCCTTGCGTGCCCAGCAGCAGGGTAGTGAGGCGCGCCTTGTGGTCCTCGTTCGTCAGATAGCGGCCAAAGCTGGCCTGAAAGCGCGACTGATCGGTCGCGTCAAAGGCCTGATCGCGCCACCACGAGCGCGCCAGCGCCGAGGCTTCGGCCGTCTGACCTACGCGCTCATAGGCGCTGATCAGGGCCATAGCCCCATCGACCGACAAGGGCGGCGCGCCTTTGAACCACTCGATGGTCTGCTGCGGCGTCAAACTTCCGTTCCCGATCTGCTTTTCGGCGGCCAGTTGGCGCTTCTGCTCGCGCGGCCAGCCCCACAGATCGCGGCGCGCGCCATCGAGCGCGGCAAACCCATAGATGTCGCCGTCCGTGTTGATGATGGCCCACTGCACGATCTTGCGCGCCACCGGATCGCTTAAGCTGCCGCGCAGCGACTCAGCCAGAGCGAAATTCTTGCTGCGCGCCGCCTCCAGCGCCTGTTTCAGCGTGGCGCGGTCGGCTTCGGTGATAAGCCCCGCCTGATAGGGACGCGGTGCCGAAGTCGTGTCCTGCGCCAGAACGGGTGACAGGGCCATGCCCGCCGTCAGCGCAATCAGGGCCGCGCCGCCCATCCAGCGGCACCACGACGTCACCGAGCGCGCGTTGAATGTCCGGAAAGCCTTGGTCATCACAAATTCCTCAAGCGTAGGGGGCAGGTCATAATGGTCGTACATGACGGCACAATTGTGTGTCCGGGTTTTGTACCGTGATTTCCGCAGTGCGGTGGTCACGCTTCGATCACAAAAACCGTCAGAGCAAACGTAACGGCGTAATGGTGCGGATATTTAGGTTCGACGCAAGTCGCGCCTTATTCCGACGTTTTCTTTTTACAAAGTCGTTGCAGCAAATCCATTGTGGTTTTAAGGCTCATCCCCACATTTCGATCTGTCTTAGAGCGGAATGACTTTTAATGAATCGTCATTCCGCTCTAAGATTTTGTTTGATCGCGCAATTGTTCCGAAAAGTGCTGCCCACTTTGTCGGATTGCGCTTAATCCGGATGATGACCTCCATGTCGAACCTTGATGCCCTGCCCCTGTTTTCCGGCGTAATTACCGCGCTGGTGACACCGTTCAAAAACGGTGAGGTGGACTATGCGGCGTTCAAACAACTGGTGGAGACGCAGATCAAGGCGGGTGTGCACGGTCTGGTGCCCGTCGGTACGACGGGCGAAACCTCTACCCTGTCAATGGAGGAGCACAAGGAAATCGTGCGCCTGTGCGTCGAAGTCGCCGCCGGGCGGGTCAAGGTCATCGCCGGGGCCGGGTCGAACAACACCGCCGAGGCGCTGGAACTGGCGCGTCATGCCAAGACGGTCGGCGCCGATGCCGTGCTGGTCGTTGTGCCCTATTACAACAAGCCGTCTCAGGAAGGTTTGTATCAGCATTTCAAGGCACTGAACGATTCGGTTGAGATACCGGTGATGCTGTACAACGTGCCCGGCCGCACGGTGATCGACATCACTAATGACACCATTGTGCGCCTGTCAAAGCTGCCCAACATCGTTGGCATCAAGGATGCCACCGGTGATCTGGTGCGCATGAGCCAGTTGCGGATTGCTATCGAACCGGGCTTTTCGTTCATCTCCGGCGATGATCCGACGCTTCTGGGCTATATGGCGCACGGCGGTCACGGCGTGATTTCGGTGACCTCCAATGTCGCACCGGCGGAGATGGTGGCACTCTATAATGCCGCGAAGGCAGGTGATTTCGCCACCGCCCGGACCTGGCAGGACAAGCTGATCAAGCTGCACAAGGTGCTGTTTGCCGATGCGTCTCCGTCCCCCACCAAATACGCCCTGAGCCGTCTGGGTCAGACGACTGACGAGGTACGCCTGCCCATCGTGCCCTGCGCCGACGCCGTGCGGCCGCTGGTTGATGAGGCCATGAAAGCCGCGGGGCTCTGACTTGGCCGAAAAAGAGCAATCCAACTATAAGGTCATCGCCGATAACCGGCGGGCGCGCTTCGACTATTTCCTCGAAAACAATACCGAGGCAGGCATCGTCCTGACCGGCACCGAGGTCAAATCGCTGCGTCAGGGCCGCGCCAATATCGCCGAATCCTATGTGTCGATCGAAAATGGCGATGAGCTGGTGCTGATCAATGCCGATATTCCTCACTATGGTTTTGCCAACCGCTTCAACCATGAGCCGCGCCGCCATCGCAAGCTGCTGATGCACCGGCGTGAGATCGCGCGCTTCATGATCGCCGTGCAGCGCGAAGGCATGACCATCGTGCCGACCAAGCTCTATTTCAACGACAAGGGCAGGGTGAAGGTCGAGATTGCTCTCGCCAAGGGCAAGAAGCTGCACGACAAGCGCGAGACCGAAGCGAAGCGCGACTGGGGCCGCGAAAAGGCCCGTCTGTTGAAAGACCACGGATAAACAAAAGGCCCCGCCGGGTGGTGGGGCCTTCTTCTTTTAGTCTTCGAACTCGTCGTGGCGCGTATTGGCCTGCTGCTGACGGGGGCGGCCTACGACGCTGGCCAGATCGGCCAGATCGACAAAGGTGTCGGCCTGACGGCGCAGTTCATCGGAGGTCATCGGCGGTTGCGACTTGACGGTCGAAACGACCGTAACGCGACAGCCCTTGCGCTGTACGGCTTCGATCAGGCGGCGGAAGTCGCCATCGCCGGAGAACAGCACCAGATGGTCGGCGTGGTCTGCAATTTCCATCATGTCGCAGGCGATTTCGATATCCATATCGCCGCGCCACCGCTTGCGCCCCTGCGCATCGGTATATTCTTTGGCGGTCTTGGTAATCAGGGCAAAACCGTTATAGTCCAGCCAGTCTACCAGCGGGCGGATGGGCGAATAGTCGTCACCCTCGACCAACGCCGTGTAATAGTAGGCCCGCAACAGAACGCCGCGTTTACGAAACTCATCGAGAAGCTTGCGGTAATCAATATCGAAGTTAAGGGCCTTGGCTGCCGAGTAGAGGTTGGCACCGTCAATAAAGAGAGCAATCTTGTCGGTTGGATAAAAACTCATTTAAATGTCTTTCGTTTAAAAAAATCGAAGAAAAAAATGTCTAAAACAGTATCGGCGTTATCGGCGAATGGGCCTGACATTTACATTGCCTATGGCGCGAATTTGCCTCACGAGTATCTAAATCCTTTGCAGGCCTTGGCGAGGGTTGTCAAGCGCTTGTGCCTTGATGACATAAAGGTTACGCAGATTTCATCCCTGTGGCGTTCGCAGGCCTGGCCGGACCCGGACCATCCGCCGTACCACAACGCTGTCATGGCGGTTTGCACCACTTTGAAACCGGACGATTTACTCAGGTACTTACACGCGCTGGAAGCCGAAACCGGTCGCGTGAGGGGCGAAAAAAGCAATCTGCCGCGCGTGCTCGATCTCGACCTGATTGTCTATGGCGATGTTGTGCGACAAGGCGACCTGGTCCTGCCGCACCCGCGCGCCCATGAGCGGGGCTTTGTTATGGGGCCGCTGGCCGAGATTGCGCCGGACTGGCGGCATCCGGTGTTGGGGTTGAGCGCGCGGGCATTGTACGCGCGGGTGACTGTGGGGACGGACGCCTATCCGGCGGAGGATACGTCCGCCTTATTAGAGCGGAATGATTTCTAGTGGAATCATTCCGCACAAGCCGCCATTGAGGCGGCGGCCAAGGTGGCGATGCCCGCACCCGGCGAGGGACTAAACAAAAATCTAGATCATTATGTTTCTACCAGAAATCATAATGATCTAGACCGCTGAGGGCGCTGTTCCAGCCAGGTGTAGAGCCCGACACCACCCAGCACCAGCGCGGTGCCGATCAGGTCGATCAGCGAGAGGTTTTCTTTCAGGATCAGAACGCTCAGTCCCATGGTGAAGATGGGATTGATGAAGCCGATGACGGCATTGGCCTGAGAACTGATGCGCGCCAGAGCGAAGCTGACCAGATAGCCGGGCAGGACGGTCGCGCCAATAGCCAGACCGAGCGCCAGTGCCCACAGTCCCGGATCAGCCGGGATGGCGCTGGCCTGATGCGTCAGGCCGAAATGGATGAAGGTGGCGATGGCCGCCCCCACCATGCCGACCGAGGTAAACAGGGCGGCGCCCATCTGCGCGATCAAAGGCTTGGCCAGCAGCAGATAGAGGGCGAAGGCGACTGAGGAGGCCATGACCCAGCCAGCACCGATGGCAACGTCCGGCCCGCCGCTGCCCGCTTCTGACCAGAAGACGAGGGCCAGACCGGCATAGGCAATTCCAAAGGCGGGCAGGGCCAGTATCTTCAGTGGCTGACGAAACAGCCACGCCCCCAGAAGGATGACGAACAGGGGGTAGGTGAACAGGATCAGGCGTTCAAACTGCGGCGACAGGTGCACCAGCCCTTCGAAATCGGTATAGCTGGCGAACCAGTAGCCCAGTGCGCCAACCGCCAGCGCCTTGAGGTACAGGCTGCCCGACAGGGGCGCGGCCTTGCGCTGGCGATAGCGGGTGATCAGGCCGACGGCTATAAAGAACGGCGTGGCGATGAGAAGCCGAAGGGTCAGCAGAGTCGAGGCATCGACCTGATAGGCATAGGCCAGCTTGATAAAGATGCCCTTGGTGGCGAACAGGAACGCTCCGGCCAGAGCCAAAGCATAGCCGCTCCAGCGCGACAGGGCGGACGGGGACGCAACAGGGGAGGACGCAGCGGACATGATGCGCGTCTCTTAGGCGAGGCGGGCAGGCGGTGCAACCGCTGCACGGCGGCTTGAACGCAAATGACAAGTAATTCTTGTGTTTTGCAGCGACACTGGCTAAAGACAGGGCGAACGAACACGGCTCACGCTGTCGGTCAAGGCGAAGTGCGTCTTGGCGGCGGCGTTTTTGTCATTATTTGCAAAGGGTTCTGCATGGCTCGCGTCACCGTCGAAGATTGCGTCGAGAAGGTCGATAACCGTTTCAATCTGGTGCTGCTGGCGGCGCATCGCGCCCGCGCCATCTCTTCGGGTGCTTCGATCCTGCTCGACCGCGACAACGACAAGAACCCGGTCGTGGCCCTGCGTGAGATCGCCGAGGACAAGCTGCCGCCGGAAAGCCTGACCGAGAGCCTGATCGCCTCGCTGCAACGAGTCGATGAGCGCACCGAGGCCGAGGAAGAGGCCGAAACCCTGGCCCTGCTGGCCGATCCGCAGCACCAGCAGATGTCGGAAAGCGAGCTGATCCGCGCGCTTCAGTCCGATCGCGACGGCGGTCAGGAAGAACGCTACTAAGCCTCTGCTATTCAACGCATTTTGAAAACGCCGGACTGTCGCTCAGTCCGGCGTTTTTATCTGTGCGCCCCCTTGCCCATAACTTTGCGCATAACACCAACGCCCGAAGATGCTGACGCATCCGGTCGTTTAAAAAACTCGCGAATATCTCATATGTATCAAAGGCATAAGACATTCGCGAAACGAATACCAGAGTCGTCTTCAATACCTCCTGGTATAAACCCTGCTTTTTTATTGGCGATTAAAGGTTTGCGGGGTTACTCTTTGACTCGCGTGGCGGGGCTCTTATCTAAGGAGCCTGCATGTATGAGAAGAGTACGGTTCTGGACATGGCAACTGAAGGGCAATCGGTAATCACGGCACGGGTTTCGTCTGAAAACGAACCGCCTGCCGTGCCGCCCGGTTTCCCGGAAGAAAAGCCTCAGGAAGTGCCGCCCGGTGAGCCAAAGGAGGGGGATGTCATACCCCCGCCCGAAACACCGCCGCTCGATCCGGTGGAAACCCCACCGCTCGATCCGCCGGCGGAAGCGCCTCCGATCCAGACACCCCCTGAAATGCCGTCAATGACGGAGAAGGCGCAGGCTCCCAAGCCTGCGCCTACCCCCGCTCCGAAGCGCCGTTTCCTGCGTCAGATGGAGTTGATCGACCGCGTCGCCGCCTATGACCCGACCGTCGATGAGGCGCTGCTCAACCGCGCCTATGTCTATGCCATGCGTATGCACGGCGCGCAGTTGCGCGCGTCCGGCGACCCCTATTTCGCCCATCCGATCGAGGTGGCGGGGATTCTCACCGACTACAAGCTGGACTCGGCGGCCATTGTTACGGCGCTGCTGCACGACACCATCGAAGACACGCCTGCCACGCGCGAGGAAATCGCGTCGCTGTTTGGCGAAGAGATCGCGCAACTGGTCGAAGGCGTCACCAAGCTGACGCGGCTGGAGCTGAAGTCCGAATATACCAAGCAGTCGGAAAACCTGCGCAAATTCATTCTGGCCATTTCCAAGGACGTGCGCGTTCTGCTGGTCAAGCTGGCCGACCGTCTGCACAATATGCGCACCCTGCAATACGTGCCGGAGCACAAGCGTGAGCGCATTTCGCGCGAGACGCTGGAGGTTTATGCGCCGCTGGCCCGGCAGATCGGTTGCAACCGCTTCGCCACTGAGCTGGAAGACCTAGCCTTCACCTTTATCAATCCGCGCGGGCGGGCGGCGATCCTGCAAAGACTGGCCGATCTGCGCGATCAGAAGGGCGCGGCGGTCGCCGATATTGCCCGCGACATTCAGGACACGCTGTCGGTCGCCGGTATCCGGGCGCGGGTGTCGGGGCGGGAGAAATCGCCCTATTCGATCTGGCGCAAGCTGCAACGCAAGTCGATCGGCTTCTCACAACTGTCGGATATTGTGGCGTTTCGCGTCATCGTCGATAGCCCGGACGACTGCTACTTGTCGCTGGGCGTGCTGCACCGCAAGTGGCCATGCGTACAGGACCGCTTCAAGGACTTTATCTCGACGCCGAAATCCAACAACTATCAGTCCCTGCACACCACCGTCATCGGCCATAAGGGCGCGCGCATCGAAATGCAGATCCGCACCGAGGTGATGGACCGCGTGGCCGAAGAGGGGCTGGCGGCGCACTGGGGCTATAAGAACCAGTCCTATGGCTTCGATGAGGCGGCGGCGACGCAATGGGCGGAACGCAACCCCATCGCCAATCTGCGCGCCATCGTGCAGATCGCCGAAAATGGTGGAGATTCCGATGAATGGGTCGAACACGCCAAGCTGGAAATGTTCCTCGATCAGGTCTTCTGTTTCTCGCCCAAGGGCCGCCTGATCTCCCTGCCGCGCGGGGCCATGCCCCTCGACTTCGCCTATGCGGTGCATACCGAGGTGGGCGACAAGGCCATCGGCGCCGTCATCAATGGCGAGCACAAGCCGCTGCGCACGCCCTTGCAGAACGGCGATCAGGTCGAAATCATCACCGGCGTCGAAGCGCGCGTGAACCCGGACTGGCAGTCCCTGACCATTACCGGTCGGGCGCGCGCCGCCATCCGCCGCAGCATCCGTCAGACCCAGCGCGACGACTTCATCCGTCTGGGGCGCTCAGCGCTGGAACGCGGGGCGGCGCAGGTCGAAAAGACCCTCACCGACATGTCCTGGCGTCCGGCCTTTGAACGCTTTCAGGTGCAGAGCGAGGACGAACTGTTTGAGCTGTGTGGCCGCGGCAAGATCGCGCCGGCCAAGGTGCTGGAGGCCCTGTTCCCCGGCCTGAAACTGCCCGCCACCCTGACCACCGATTCCTTCAGCCGCATCAAGGATGGCGAAGACGCCACCGCCTTTGTGCGCGGCCATGCCCTGCGGCCGCAACAGAAGATCGTCTTTTCGCGCTGCTGCACCCCGGTGCCGGGCGACCGCATCGTCGGCATTGTCGAAGGGGCGGAGGTGCACGTCCATTCCATCGAATGCGAGCAACTGGAAACCTATGAGGGGCAAAAAGAGGTGTGGATCGACCTGCAATGGACGCTCAACGCCGAAAAGAACACTGTCTCGCCCGCCCGTATCCGCGCCAATATGCGCAACAAGCCGGGTGTTCTGGGGCAGGTCTGTACCCTGATCGGTGAGGCGAAAGGCAATATCGTCAATATCCGCCTGTCCAATCAGCAAGTTGATTTTCTCGATGCCGAATTCGAGGTCGAGGTGCTGGATGCCCGCCACCTGACCAATATTACGGCGGCGATCCGCACCAATCCCTCGGTCGAAGGGGTCGAGCGGATCAGGGGCTGAGCCGGGTTTATTCCGGCGTGATGAGGGTCATGCCCGAGTGATCAGCCGCCGCCACGTCAAAGGTCAGGGTCTTTTCGCATCCGGCGCTCAGGTTTAGCCGGTGGATCAGGGCGTCAGCAAAGTCCGCCTTGCCGGCTTTGCAATCGCCCAACGCCCGATAGAGGTCGGGCTTGTGCTCAAAGCGGAGCTGATAGGCCCCCAGTAAAATCTCAAGCGTTTCAATGATGGCGTCGCGGGTGAGTTTATAACTGCGCGTCAATACCCATACGGTTTCGACACAGGTCACCACCGATACAAAACCCGGCTGATCGTCCGACAGGCCTTCGATCAGAGCCGAAGCCAAAGCGGCCTGGGCCAGATCGTCCTGCATAATGTAACGAACGATGACGTTGGTATCGAGCCCGATCATTCGCCGGACGCAGCCTGCCCGATGGCCTCATTCATCTCTTCGACACTGACGGGGCGGTCCGGCTTGCCAAAGCGGCCCTTGAGTTCTGTCATCGAGCGTGTGGCGGCAAACAGCAAAAACTTGCCAGGTTCGACCTCGACGAATTCCACCCGGTCGCCCTGACTGACCGACATGGCCTTGCGCACCTCAGCGGGAATAGTGATCTGACCTTTGGTGGTGAGGGTTGCGGTACTCATTTTCCGGCCTCCAGTGCCTTACTTTAGTGTAAGGATGCGAGGTAAGCAAATCACGAATGTGTCGGGATGCGCCTGAAATACTTATTGGGTCGGACGACGATTTGGCCTATGTAGCGGCAAAACACATACTGCCGGGACCCTCCCATGACCTCTGAAGACGTGATCAATGAATTCCGTGACGCCAATGCTCTGAGACAGGGGCATTTCGTGTTGTCGAGCGGGCTGCATTCGCCGCTGTTCCTGCAAAAAAACCTCGTCTTTATGAATGCCGACCGCTGCGAGCGCCTGTGCAAGGCGCTGGCCGAAAAGATCGTGGCGCAGGCCGGCAGCGTCGATGTGGCGATTTCGCCGGCCGTGGGCGGCATCATTCCCGGCTATGAGACGGCGCGTCACCTGAAGGTCCCGTCCATGTATGTTGAGCGCGTCGAAGGTGAGTTCAAGCTGCGCCGCGGCTTCCACATCGAGCCCGGCGCGAAAGTGGTCATGGTCGAAGACATCGTCACCACCGGCCTGTCGTCGCGCGAATGTATCGCGGCCATTCAGGCGCTGGGCGGCGAAGTCGTCGCGGCGGCCTGTATCGTTGACCGGTCGGGGGGCAAGGCCGATGTCGGTGT
>NZ_JAIWNX010000304.1 GCF_020217185.1 Asticcacaulis sp. | reverse complement strand
CGCATCCGGCCGTTGAAGACACGAGACTGTCTCATATGTGTCAGTGACATGAGACAGTCTCGAATGGAATACCAAGAGTCATTTTCAATGACTCTTGGTATTGGCCCACCCTACAACGCATTCGCCGCCGATAAAATAGCCTTGACCGAGGCCGTCGCGCTATCGACGTCCATGCCGACGCCGAAGACCTTACGATCATCGGCGGTGCGGCATTCGACATAGGCCACGGCCCTGGCGTCCGTCCCGCGGCTTAGCGCGTGTTCGTGATAGTCGAGCACCTCGATCCCCAGCGCATAGGCGGCATTGAGCGCATCGACGGCGGCGGCCATCAGGCCATTGCCGCGCCCGGTGACCGGGGTTTCGATGCCGTCATGGATAATGCGCCCGGCAAACAGGCGATCGACGCCCGCCCGGCGCGCCCCGGAATCTATATATTCGACCAGTTCGTATTTCGGCGTGCCCTTGAGGTAATAGGCGTCCTCAAAGGCGTGCCAGATATCGGCGGCCTGCATCTCCTTGCCCGTGGCATCGGCGATTTCCTGCACCTTGCGCGAAAAATCGACCTGAAGACGGCGCGGCAGTTTCAGCCCCTTATCCTGCTCCAGAATCCAGGCGATGCCGCCCTTGCCTGACTGCGAGTTGACGCGGATGACGGCCTCATAGCTTTCGCCCAGATCGGCCGGGTCGATGGGCAGATAGGGCATTTCCCACACGCCGTCATTGCGCGTCTCATGCACCGCAAAGCCCTTCTTAATGGCGTCCTGATGCGAGCCGGAAAAGGCCGTAAAAACCAGTTCGCCGGCGTAAGGATGGCGCGGGTGCACGGGGATATTGTTACAGTGGATGACCGTATTGACCACCGAGCGGATGTCGGAGAAATCAAGCTCCGGGCTTACCCCTTGCGTATAGAGATTGAGCGCCAGCGTCACCAGATCGACATTGCCGGTTCGCTCGCCATTGCCGAACAGGCAGCCTTCGATGCGGTCGGCCCCGGCCAGAATCCCCAGCTCCGCCGCCGCAATGCCCGTGCCCCGGTCGTTGTGCGGATGCAGCGAGATGATGGCCGACGAGCGGCGCGTCAACTGACGGCAGAACCATTCGATCTGATCGGCATAGATGTTGGGCGACGACACTTCGACCGTGGCCGGCAGGTTGAGGATGACGGGCCTTTCGGGCGAGGCCTCCCACACATCCATCACCCGTTCGCACACCTCGACCGCAAAGTCGGGCTCGGTGGCCGAGAAGGTTTCCGGCGAATATTCAAACGACCAATCGGTGTCCGGCTGCTTCGCGGCGCAGTCCTTGATCAGTTGCGCCGCCTTGACGGCCAGAGCCAGCACGTCAGACTTTTCCAGCCCGAATACCACGCGGCGGAACAGGGGCGAGGTGGCGTTGTAGAAGTGGATACAGGCCTTTTTCGCGCCTTTCAGCGACTCAAAGGTGCGCAGGATCAGGTCTTCGCGCGCCTGCACCAGCACCTGAATGGTCACATCGTCGGGGACGTGATCTTCCTCGATCAGCTTGCGCACAAAGTCGAATTCGATCTGCGACGCCGACGGGAAGCCGACCTCGACCTCCTTGACGCCGATCTGCATCAAGGTCTTCCAGAAGCGCATCTTCTTTTCGACGTCCATCGGATCGGCCAGCGCCTGATTACCGTCGCGCAGATCGGTCGATAGCCAGCGCGGCGCCTTTTCGATGGTCTTCGACGGCCAGGTCCGGTCGGACATGTCGAAGGGGAAGACGAAGGGGCGATACTTGCTGGCGGGATTTTTGAGCATCATGGGAAAGGACTCTGAGGCGCAACGGGGAAGCGTCCCCCCTGATATCAGGGGGGAAACCGGCTTTAGCCGGAGGGGGGTTATACGCCGGTAGTTAACCCCACCGTCTTTCGATGCTTCGCATCAAAATCCACCTCCCCTGCAATCAGGGGAGGGGCTAATGCGCGCACTCTTAGGCGCTGAAAGATAGGGGGTCAATGACATTCCCTCCTCCCTGTTGTGCAGCAATGGGGAGGTGGCAGCGAATGAAATGAGCTGACGGAGGGGGCGAAGCTATGGTTTTCAGCGCGCACAAAGGGTCGGCGTCTTTGGCCCCCAATCCGGACCTACTCCCTCGGCAGGAAGCCCTCAATCGCCGTGACGGCTTCGGCCAAGGTACAGCGCTGCACCACCACCCCGTCGGGCAAGGACGCAAATAACCGCGTGGGGGCCGCCGAATCGAGCATCACAAACACGCCCCGGTCGTCGGCGCGGCGGATCAGCCGCCCGAAGGCCTGAGCCAGCTTGGCGCGCACCAGCGCGTCGTCATAGAGTTTGGCCCCGAAATGCGCCCGCCGCGCCTTGTGCAGGGCGTCCGGGCGCGGCCACGGGATGCGGTCAAAGGCGATCAGGCGCAGGGCCTGACCCGGCACATCGACGCCGTCGCGCACCGCATCGGTCCCCAACAGGCACGAATGGCGCTCAGAGCGAAACACGCTGATCAGGTCCGACACATCCAGCGGATCGACGTGCTGGGCATAGAGCGAAATCCCCGCCTCGCCCAGCGGCCGGAACAATTGCTCATAGACGGCCTTGAGGCGGCGAATGGCAGTAAACAGGCCAAGCCCCCCGCCCCCGGCCGCCAGAAACAGCGCCTTCATGGCCGTGGCCACGGCGCGCGGATCATCGCGCGGCACGTCGGTGACGACGAACAGTCGCGCCTGCGCCTCGTAATCAAACGGCGAGGCGATGCGCAACGACTTGGCCCCCATCGACAGGTGCGCCGCACCCGTGCGTTGCCGCGCCAGAGCAAACGGGTCTTCGTCGGGCTGTTCCGCCAAAGCCTTGTCCGACAAGGTGGCCGAGGCCATCAACACCCCGTGCGCCGGTTTCAGCACATAGTCAGCCAGCGGCACGGAGGGATCGACAAAGTGGCGGTGCAGCCCCACATCGACCAGCCGCCCGCCGTGCGTGATGGTGGCGAACCAATCGACATAGGGCGAAGGTTGCGTCGGGTCTTCGTCCTCGGCATAGGCCAGTTGCTGCAACAGGCTGCGCCACGCCGGCAGCGTCATGCGCGCCCGTCGCTCCAGCCCGCGCAGAGCCCCATCGAGCCGCGTGCGTTCGGCCAGATCAATCTCTTCCTCGCCCGTCAGAATGTCCTCAATGGCGCGCACCAGGGCCAGCAACGGCGCTTCGATGGCTTGCAGCGCCTTTGCCGCCGCCGAGGCCGCGTCGGACACTTCGGGCAGGCAGGGATGGGCCTCGCATTCGGTAGTGTCGGCTTCGGGGCGATAGCGGCTCTTGCTGGCGCTTTCCTGCCCCCGCACCTCGATCTGTTTCAGGGCGGCGGCCAGCAGGGCCTCGATGGGGCCTGAAGGAGCCATCATCTCCCCCGACTGGGTGCGCGTGGTCAGGCGCTGCGACCAGCCTTCGGACGGCAGCAGGTGCGCCGCGCGGATCAGGTCTTTCAGGGCGTTTTGCGCCACTTCGCGCGTCGCCAGAAGGTCGCCCAGCCTTTGTTCCAGCCCGCGTGAGCGCCGCCCGCGCCCCTCATTGCCGCGTATCCAGCGACGCAGCTCATAGGCCTCAAAGCCCGACAGTTCCGACGAAAAGGCCCCGTCAGCGGCTTCGAACACATGGTGGCCTTCGTCGAAAACCAGCCGCGACAGGCCGGGCGCTTCGGGCTCCACCGTCACCTCGCCCTGCTCAGCCTTGGCGGCCTCCCGCAAATCATAGGCCGCCTGCGCCATGACCAGCGCGTGATTAGCGATGATGATTTGCGCCGACTTGGCCTTGCGGATCGACTTTTCGACGAAACAGGTGCGGTAGTGGGCGCAGGCGCTATAGATACATTCGCCGCGCCGATCGACCAGATTGGCCGGATTGAGCGCCCCGAACATAGCCGCGGCCGAGCCTGCGGGCAGAAGCGACGGCAGCCAGGTGGGAAAGTCACCGCCGACAATATCGCCATCCCGGCTATAGACGATCCAGCGCGCCACCAGAGCGGCGACAATCGCCTCGCCCGGCCCTTGCGTCAGCGGGGCCAGCCGCTCCTGCCAGTTCAGCAGGCACAGATAGTTTTCGCGCCCCTTGCGGATGGCGACCTTGTTTTCGCGCTCGCCCTCGGTGTCGAACAGGGCGCGGGTGTCGTTATAGATCTGCTTTTGCAGGGCCTTGGTATAGGTCGAAACCCAGACGCGGCCCTGCGCTTTTTCGGCCCACAGGCGCGCCGGTGACAGGTAGCCGAGCGTCTTGCCCGTGCCCGTCCCGGCCTCCAGCAGCAGCATGTTCGGCTGCTCCGAGGCCCATTTGGGCGCAAACATCTCGCGCGTTTTCAGCGCAAAGGCCTGCTGTTCGGGGCGGCCCTCCTGAAGACCGGCGCGGTGCAGATTGTCCTTCAGGCCTTTCAGCACCTCGTCTTCGCCGAGGCTGACCTGACGCGCATCACCGGCGGGGGCCTGCTCCTCCCATTCTTCGAGCAGCGACCACACCTCCAGCGGCGGCGGCGCGACATAGCCCTCCGGCACCGGCTTCTGGCTCAGCGCCGCGTCCACAAACGGGGCCCACACCCAGCCCTGACGCTGCATGAATTCCAGCGACGAGCGCGCCATCAGCCGAAAGGCCAGAGGCGCGTCAGACAGTTCCCGCGCCAGAGCCAACGCCACCTGATAGACGACAGCGGCCTGCGCCTCGGCCCCTTCCGGCTCGCCATAGCCCATGGCCAGCGCCAGACCGGCCACGGACGGGGCGGCAAAACGCGCCGGGCGCACAAAGGCAAACAGCTCCAGAAGGTCAAAATGCCTGGCTTCACGGAAAGAGCGCTGTCCGAACAGGCGCTGCCGCATCAGGGGGGCATTGACGATCAGCAGGGGTTCGCGCCCCCAGGCTTCGCGCGCTTCCGGGGCACCGATGCGCCGCGACACGTGCCCGTCGCTGAACGCCCCGCTTGACGGCAAAAGCGCAAAGCCCTGCGCGGGTAAATGCGCGCGCAGGGACGCTTCCGTGTCGGCGGACGGCGTCTGATCGGCGATGTCGGGGAATTCGGGACTCACGCGGGCAATGTAGTCGTTATGGACGACTAACAAAAGCCCCCTCTACCAGCAATGGCGGCAGACATGCGGGCCGCGTCTTTAAACCGTTGGGATGTAGAAGCCCCAGACACCGTTCGATAGTTCACCCGCAGCAAAGCGAACAGGGCGATCAACCGGGCCAATTTCATAGATTTGATAGGTATGTCGCTGCTGCGTGTGCTGTGGATGAGGCAGTTCCAAAGAGGGGGCGTCAGTTTGGCGCCAATCCTCGTTCCAGACATCTAACCCTTGAATAAGCAAGCCATCTTTTTCCAAACCAACATGGATGGCCTGCCACCCTATACGGTCTTTTTTCTGCGCGGCCCGATGACTTTTCCAGTAGTGTTCAACCCCATTCAGGGCCAAACAGATCAACGCCAGTATGATGACCGACACACTGTAACGCAGCGGATCAAAAAGGCCGTTATTGATCTGGTAAAGCGCCAGAACACTGGCTCCGATCAGTGTCATGACGACTGAACGGACAAGAATTTTTACGGACGCCACAGCCCCCTCCCCCTCTAGCTTTCGTAAGATATAGAGCGCCGAACCAAGCGTGACAAGCATGAGTGGCACCCTTCACACCTTCGGCTTACTCTAAGGGAAACGGGAGCACTCAGCCCCTTCGGAACAATCGTGACGCCAGCGCGCCCATGCCCATGCTCATAAAGACGCAGGCCAGCCCATAAAGCCAGGCATGGCGGTGCGCGACCGTATAGACGAAGCGCTCAAACCCGACCTTTTCCACCGTCAGCTTTTTCTCGCTATAGCCGACCGGCTGACCGTCACGGAACAGCCAGACCTCGGCCGTATAGTCGCCAATCGGGGCTTCCGAGGGCAGGGTCACTTCGGCGCGAAACAGGTTCTTATCGACAAAGCGCACGCCCAGCGGGTTGTCATTATAAAGCCCGGCCTTCGATTTCAGCCGGATGACCGCGCGCCGCCAGTCGAGATAGTCGTCTTCGATGCCATTGACGACCACATCCTTGACGCCGTAGCGCGTCACCACCTTGTTTTCGCGCGAGGTGTCCATGGCGATATAGTCGAGCCCCAGCCCCAGAAGCCGCCGGTGCGAAAAATCGGTAATACGGTCCAGCGGTTGCGACGAGGCCGCCATATAGTAGCCGGGCGCGCCTTCGAAGACGACGGGACGCGAATTGAGCCAAACCGCCCCGGCCTTGACCTTGCGGATCAGGCGCATCGAAGCCTGTGGCCCGCGGATGATCACCACCACGTCGGACGGCTGGTCTTCGGGCTGAAACACGGCCCCATAAAGGATGACCTTGGCCCCCTGAAACGAGGAGGACACCTCGATACGGTTCTGGGTCAGGTCGGTGGACAGGAGGTCAGCCGACACGCCTGCCGCCGGTTGCGTCTCGATATAGGGCACCGGCGTGGCGGGGGCGGTGACTTCAGGCGGCAGGGAAGCGGCGACCATATCCCGCCCCTATCCGTTGGTGGGGGCCAGAATGAACGGGTCTTCCGGCGGCACGAACAGGGTAAAGCCCATCTGCAAACCGGCCATTAAAATAATGATGGCCAGTACCACCCGCATCTGTTCGGCGCGGAATCGCGTGGCGGCGCGGATACCCAGTTGCCCGCCGATCACCCCGCCGATCAGCAGGATAAAGGCCAGCACCGCATCGACCGTATGGTTGCGCACGGCCTGAAGGATCATGGTGACCAGAGTCGTAATGACGATCTGAAACAGGCTGGTGCCCACAACCGCCGAAGCCTTCATACGCAGCAGATAGATCATGGCCGGCACGATCAGAAAGCCGCCACCCACCCCCATCAGCGCCGCCAGAAGACCGACGACAAAGCCAATCGCAATCGGGGGAATCACCGAGATATACAGGCCCGACACCGGAAAGCGCATCTTGTACGGCAGGGCGTAGAGCCAGCCTGGGCGTTTGACCTTGGGGCGTTCGGCAGGCAGGCCGTCGCGCGCCCGCAACAAAGCCCGCAGGCTTTCATTGAGCATCATGCCGCCGATGGTGCCCAGCAGCAGCAGGTAGAGGATGGCCACCATCAGGTCGGCCTGCCCCAGCAGGCGCAGCAGGCGGAAGACTTCGACGCCCGCAACCGCCCCGGCGATACCGCCCACCGCCATAACGCCGCCCATGCGGTAATCGACGCTGGCTTCACGGCCATAGCTCACGACGGAAGAGGTCGAGGTGGCCAGCACGTGACCGGCCTGAGACGCCACGGCAATCGACGGCGGTATGCCCAGCGCCACCAGCACCGGGGCCATCAGAAAGCCGCCCCCGACACCAAACAGACCCGACAGAAACCCCACAACCACACCCAGCCCGGCCATCAGCCAGACATTCACCGACATCTCGGCGATGGGCAGGTAGATTTCCACGTCAGGGCCTTTCGGGTAACCAGATTTCCGGCCATGCCAAGTCTGTCACAGACGGCCGGGGTTGGCGATACCTTATCCGCCCCTGAGGGTTAACGCGCCGCTAAGCTTGTGTCGTCTGTTTTGCTTTTCAGCGGCGTGAAGGCGCGCGCGGCGGTCTGCGCCGTGGCCACCTGTTCCGGCTTCAGACGCGCGCGCAGCTCCTTGAGCATGGACTCGGCCTCGCGGTCGCCATTATTGGCCGCAATCGACAGCCACTTATAGGCTTCCGGGGCGTTTTCCGGGATGGCGGTGCCCTGCATATACATGACGCCGATACCGAACTGGCCATCGCGCACGCCGTATTCGGCTGACTTGCGGATCCAGCTCGCTGCCGCATTGTAATCGAGCGGGCCGCCTTCGCCATTATAGTTCATCAGACCAAACTTATACATGGCCAGCGGATAGTCCGCCCTGGCCGCGCGTTCGGCCCACTGGCGCGCCTGCGCCTTATCGGCCACGACCAGCCCGTCGCGCCCACCGTCATAGAGGGTGCTCATCTCGTACTGCGCCACCGGATAGCCGAGATCGGCGACGGTACGCATGGCCTCAACCGCCTTGGGGTCGTTGGCATCCAGCGCCAGAGACGCAGCCTCGTACATGGCCTTGAGACGCTTCATGTCCTGCGCCGTCTGTACCTTCGGCTGGGTCGTGGTGATCGCCGCGGCGGCCAGGGTGGGCTTTTGCGCCGCCGGTTCGTCCTTGTCACGGAAGGCGTAGTAACCGCCGACCGCCCCCGCTGTCACCACGATGGCGATGGACGAGGCCTTAAAGGCGTTCAGAAGGGTCTTGCCCTTGGCCTTTTCGGGCTTCGGCTGGGCTTCGCGTGTGCGCGAGGTGCCGAGTTTCAGCCCCAGAGGCTTCTTGGTGTCGGCCCCTTCGATCGAGGCGCGCACCGCCGCACGCGCCGCCGCCAGAGCGTCACGCGTGGACAGGGGGGCCGCGTCTTCGTAAGGCGCACCCGACAGGGCCGCCGGAGCCACCTTGCGCGACGCATCGACGTCGGCAAAGGGGTCGAGGTCGAAATCATCGGTAAAGGCGTCAGCCGCGGTACGCGCCGCGCGCGGCTTCAGCGGGGCCTGCATGTCACGGCCATCGTCTTCGCTCAACGCCCCCTGCGCCCGCGTTTCGGCGATCAGGGCCTCGGCAAACGGATCAGAGGCCGGGCTTTTGGCCGGCTCGACGATATCGGTAAAGGGATCGTCCTCAAACGGATCAGCGCCAAACTGCGTCACCGATTCCAGCAGACGCCCGGTCAGGTCATCGTCCGACGACGCGCGCCTGACCTCTGTCTGGATCACCGGTTCCGGGGCGGCCTCAGCGACCGGCGCGGGCGCTTCGTCTTCGAAGCCATGCTCAAAGGCCGAAAACGGCTTTTGCTGCAGTTCGGTCGGGGCATAGAGCGGCGCCTGCGGGGCGTCGCGTTCGGCTTCGCGCAGCAGGGACTGGGTCTGGGCCTGCCCCAGACGCGCGTCGATCTTGTTGCGCGCCTCGTCGAGCAGCTTTTGCGTGCGCTCCTCGCTCTGGCGAATGCGCTCGGCAATGTCGGAATGGACGCGCTGATGACGGGTATCGAGTTCTTCGCCAACGCCTTCCAGCACCTGAGTGGTGCGCTTTTCGGTCTCGACGATCTTGCGCGTCAGGCTCTCGGAAATGCGGGCGATTTCCCCGCTCAGGCGCTCAAGCGCGCTGGCGTGGGTCGCATCCGCCGCGGCAAAGCGCGACTCGACCTGATCGTTCAGGCGCTTCATATCCGCGGCCATGTGGGCGACCGCCTCATTACCCGATCTCTGCACGGCCGCCACCTTACGGTTGAGGTTATCGGCAATTTTCAGGACGTCCTGCCCCAGGGTCTCAATGGCGCGGGCCTGACGCGACTCAGCCGCCGCCAGACGCGATTCGACCACCGCCAGCGTCTCCTCGGCGGAGCGCTGCTGGTTGTCTTCCAGAAGACGCATGATCTCAAAGCGCGACTCTTCGACACGACGGGTCAGATCGGCCGACAGACGGCTCAGCGACTGCACCGATTCCGGGTCGGTCACATCGCCCTGCGCCTCGGCGCGGTTCAGGCGCGCATCCAGCGCCGTAAAGGCCTGCTCCAGACCCCGCATGGCGGTGGCGGTGCGCGCTTCGGCGGCCTCAAGACGTTGCGACAATTGCGCGGCCACGCGGTCCACCAACGCCTGCGCCGCCGCGTCAGGGTCGCGCAGTTCAAGCTGGCTCAGGCGGTGCGACAGGCCGACCAGATCGCCGCGCACATCCTTAAGCACATCGCGTGAGCGGACGTCGTTTTCATAAAGCTGATTGGCCAGACGCCCGACGGCAGCCTCGACCGTTTCAAACGCCGCCTGCGCCGGATTGGCCTTCAGCTCGGCCTCCAGACGCGCCACACGCTCACGCTCCTCGCGCAGATGGCCAGACAGACCCTCCAGACGCTCGGCCTGCGCATCGACCAGACGTTCCGCCGTTTCCAGACGCTCAGACAGGGCCTGACGGTCGGCATCGCCACGCGCCAGCCACTCACGCGAATCGGCCACGCTGTCGAGCACTTCACGCGCCGTATCGCTCATGCGCGCTTCGGTTTCGGCCACCGTCTCGGCCAGCGTGCTTTCGGAGCGCTCCAGACGGTTGAGCAGGGCCTCCACGGCCTGAGACACACCGCGCACGGCCGAAGCCGAGCGCAGCTCGGAATTTTCGAGACGCGACCCCAGGGTTTCCAGCACGCGCGTCACCTTGCCGATGTCGCCCCCCGACGCCTGACCCGACGGCGCTTCGTCGTAATAGGCAGGGGCCACGGGGGCGCGGCGCTGACGCTCAGCGGCCATGGAATAGGGGGCCGGACGACGCGCGGGCGCGGGCTGAGGCGCCACATCGCGCGGCGCGTACATATCGTCTTCGTAATCGTCTTCGACGTAGACAGGCTCAGGGGCACGACGGGTGCGCGGGGCCGGGTTACGGGCCGCGCGCTGACGCTCACGGCGGATCGCCGCATCGACGTCTTCGCCCTTGAGTATCATCTGATTGAGCCATTCGCCCAACGTCATGCCAGAGCGGTGCGCCAATTCCTTGGCCACTTCTCTCGCCTTGGCGTCGATGCCTTTTACGCTCCAAGGCGTGCCGCTCATCCGAATCCCCTATCAACCTTTGCGGTAAAGGCTAATACGCATCATCTGGGGTGTAAACCTTTTGTTAACCCCAATATCTGGGAGAACACTATTCTTCTGTGGAAGATGCGCCGAAACGAATCGCTTTTCTGGCGAAGCCAGTCTCTGCATACCGCTTATCCACAAAAAAACGCAACACCTCTTGCGCGTCTGCGCCTCACGAGGCCCATATGCGGGGCATGGACCTGAACTTGCCCCTGACCCTTATCCTGCTGGCTGTGTTCGCCGGACTGACCGTCCTTTCCGGCTGGCTGGGGGCGCGTCCGCCCGACCTGCGCAAGGAAAATCCCCGGCTGATCCCGTGGCGCTTCGTGATGCTGCTGGCGGCGACGGTCAGCATCTTCCTGATCATCCATGCCCTGACCGTGCTGGGCCTGAAGACCGATCCACCGGCACGGTATTGACGCAAAAAGCCCCGGCTCTGTCGAACCGGGGCTTTGAAGATTTCAGTCGCGTTTCTGGTTATAGAGATCTTTTGTTTGTCCCTGCAAAACACCGGCCGGACGCGGCGAGACTGTCTGGCTTTTGAGACCCGCCGCGCAGCGTACTTGAGTACGTGAGCAGCGGAAGCTCAAAAGACGGATAGTCGCAGCCCGTTCCGGACGAGGGTTTTACTGGACAAACCCGCCGACGCCACCATCAAAGACCATCGTCGAGCTGTACGAAGCCGACGACTGCTTCACGACTTCGCGCTGGGCCATATAGTTTTCGGTGGTGGTCAGGGTCAGCACCTTGATACCGGCGCCGAACTTGCGCAGCAGCGAGCGTTCGTTACAGTCGCGCGCCGCCAGTTGCACCTTGCAGCGGACCTGACCGCCTTCGTGCCACAGGGCCTCGCTCTTGCGGCAATCGTAAGACTTGCCTTCGCCGCCGTCCTTGTCGCGCAGGGTGTAGCGCATCTTGGTCCCGGCGATACAGCGATAGACTTCGCCGGCATAGCTGCCCGCCACGTCCTTACCGCCAAAGACCTGAGAGGCCGGATGCGGCACGCCCTTATCGTCGATGCAGGCGGCTTCGATAATCATCAGGCGGGTCGAGCTGCGCGACGCCTGATAGGATTCCATGGCGCGCATTTCGCCGCCTTCGACGTTGAGGCCCATGGTCGAGGGGATACCCTGCGCCTGCGACCAGTTGCCGTAGCCGCCGCCGTAATAGACCGCACCCGAACTGGAACCGTTGAAGGCGCCGGGACCATAGGCGCGCGCGCTGGCATTGGCGTTGACGTTCACATTGACGTTGACATCGACATTGCCGCCACCGCCGCCACCGCAGCGGCCACCGCCGCACGGCATGTTGGGCTTACCCGGATGGGTCGGCGGGCTGGGCGGGGCCGGCGGCGTGCAGCCGCTGTTGCAGCCCGCGCCGGCCAGAGCCGCGCTGGCCGTCATCATCATGCCGAACCCGACCACGGCGGCAAGGGTTTTCGCAAAGCTAACGCGCATATCACGCTCCTGAGTGTCTGGGGCAGGCCGCCGTAATACAGGCCCGGCTGCCGCTGAATGATCTGTGGTCCGCAACGGTCCTAAAATGCGCCAGTCTGGCACAAACGAGACCCGTTCTGCCGTCGTCTGAGCAAGATCCGTACCGGACCGCTGAGACGGTGGACAAAAAGGCTTTCTGTCGTCGTAGCACAGGTGTCTTGCGGTAGTATTAAGCGCCTGACGCGAAAAGAGAACCGCTTTCCCCCTGCGGGTGCGCCGGGCCGGTTTTTTTTCGGCTCTGCATCGGCATGGGGCCAGACAGGCCGGATTCTTGCTGTGTACGCCTCAGAGGAGGCCGCCATGGCTCACAATGACACAGGGACATTTCTCAGCTACTGGCAGGCGCTGCGTCGCAAGGCCGGTCAGACCCCGCTGCGTTCGGACCTTGACCCCATTCATCTGAATGCCCTTCTGCCGTCCGCCTTTATACTGACGGCGCGCGACGGCTTTCGCTTCCGCCTGATCGGGGAACGCGTCGAACGCCTGCACGGCACGCACCTCAAGGGGCGCGCCCTTACCGAACTGTTTGGCGAAGGGCACGCGGCGCTGGTGGTGGCTAGCCTGACCCTGGCACGGCAGCGCGAAGAGGCGGTGTGTCTCAAGGTCCATGTGCCGCTTGAGACCATGGACGTTACCGGCGAACTGATGCTGGTGCCGCTGCGCAATGACAAGGGCCTTGTCGATCGCTTTGCCGGGGTCTATGCCCTGCATAGCGGCTGGCCGCGCCACTTTGCCAGCGTCCACCCGCTCGATATCGAGGCCCCGCTGGCCGGCAAGCTGAGCCTGCTTGCGGCCCAGATCGAAAACACACAGCCCGCGGCCCCCAATGGCCAGACGCGCCTGATCGTGCTGAACGACCACCTCCGCGTGGCGTAAACGGGATTTGTTGTTGAAATTTTTGTCACGGCGGGTGAGCCTCTCTGTCTGAGAAGGAGCGCCCATGACCGAGGACGAATACGAAGCCGAACTGGCCCGTTTGCAGGTGGCTCTGGTCGATGCCCAGATCTGGGCCGTGGCCGAGGGCAAGAAGATCTGCCTTGTTTTTGAGGGCCGCGACAGCGCGGGCAAGGACGGGGCCATCAAACGCATTACCGAGCACCTGTCGGTGCGTCAGACGCGCGTCATCGCCCTGCCCAAACCGTCTGATCGTGAAAAAAGCCAATGGTGGTTTCAGCGCTATGCCGAGCACCTGCCCGCCGCCGGGGAATGGGTGATATTTAACCGCTCGTGGTACAACCGCGCCGGGGTCGAAAAGGTGATGAGCTTTTCCACGCCGCAGGAGCAGGAGATTTTCCTGCGCGATGTGACGCCGTTTGAGACCATGCTGGACGATGCCGGGATCATCCTGATCAAGCTGTGGCTGGATATTTCCAAAAAAGAGCAGAAAGAGCGGCTGGATGACCGGCGGTCGGACCCGCTCAAGCGCCTGAAGGTATCGCCGCTCGATGCGGTGGCGCAGGAGAAATGGGACGCTTATTCGGCCGCGCGCGATGAGATGCTGCGCCGCTCACACCATGCGGGCGGCCCGTGGACCTGCGTCAAGACCGACAAGAAAAAAGACGCACGGCTCAACATTATCCGCCACGTCCTGCACAATCTGGGCTGTCCCGCCTATTCTCACGACGTCCCCGCTCCCGATGCCAACATCGTCTTCTGCTACGACCGAGTGATCGCGGGCGAACGGGAACTGTTCAGTTAGGGTCGAAGCTCAACAGGCGGATGCGGTCGGCATCTTCGTCCGTTGGTATAAAACCATGTGACTGCCCGAAATCATAATGATCGGGACAGCCCCCGTCTTTCGGCCAGTCCCTGACGCACAGACTAGGTATGGGGAATTGGCATCGTGCGCGGATGGCTTTATGAAGCCTGCACACCCTTCTTGAAGCGAGCCCTCATGTCCCCCAAACGCCTCGTCCTGATCGACGGTTCCGGCTATATCTTCCGCGCCTATCACGGCCTGCCGCCCCTGACGCGCAAGTCCGATGGCCTGCCGGTCGGGGCCGTGTCGGGCTTTTGCAACATGTTGTATAAGCTCATCAAAGAGAACCGCGGTGACGATGCGCCGTCGCATCTGGCGGTAATCTTCGACGCCGGGGCGCACACCTTCCGCAACGACCTCTATGATCAGTATAAGGCGCACCGCCCGCCGCCCCCCGAAGACCTGATCCCGCAATTCCCCCTGATCCGTCAGGCGACGAAGGCCTTTGGCATCCACAATGTCGAGCTTCCGGGCTTTGAAGCAGATGACCTGATCTGCACCTATGCGCATCTGGCCGTGCAGCAGGGCTTCGAAGTCACCATCATCTCGTCCGACAAGGACCTGATGCAACTGGTCAACGATCACGTCTCCATGCTCGATCCGGTCAAGGGCACGCACGTCGGGCGCGAGCAGGTCATCGAAAAGTTCGGTGTGCCGCCGGAACTGGTCGTCGATGCGCAGGCCTTGATCGGCGATTCGACCGATAACGTCCCCGGTGCGCCCGGCATCGGCATCAAGACCGCCGCTCAGCTTATCCTCGAATACGGTTCGCTTGATGCCTTGCTTGAGCGCGCGCACGAGATCAAACAGCCCAAGCGTCGCGAGGCCCTGACCGACTTCCGCGATCAGATCCTGATGTCGCGTGAGCTGGTGCGTCTGCGCTGCGACGTGCCGCCGCCGTGCCCGATCGAGGAATTTGCGCTGAAAGACCCGAACGCCGCCGAACTGGGGGCGTTTCTGGCCGAGATGGAGTTCACCTCTCTGGCGCGCCGCGTCGGTGGGTCGCTGGCGACGCTCGAAACCGCGCAGGCCACCCCGCGCGACCTCACGGCGCCTGTGTCCAAGCCCCTGTTCGGCACCACGGCTCAGGTGAGCGCGCCGCGCCCGGCCACCCCCGAAGCGCTGCTGACACCGGTCGATTATAGCGCCTATCAGTGTGTTCAGGACATGGAGGCGCTGAAGGCCTATCTGGCGCAATGCCGGGCAGCGGGGGTGTTTGCCGTCGATACCGAAACCGACTCTCTGTCGGCCACGGCGTCGGGTCTGGTCGGCGTGTCTCTGAGCTGCGCGCCGGGATCGGGGGTCTATATCCCGCTGGCGCATCAGTCGGACGACGGCGGTCTGGCCCTGTCCGGGGATGAGTTGAAACAGATCGCTCTGGTCGAGGCTCTGGCCGAACTGAAGCCGCTGCTCGAAGACCCGACGGTGCTCAAGGTGGGGCAGAACATCAAATACGACCTGTCGGTCTTTGCGCGCTATGGCATCCGCGTCGCGCCCTATGATGACACCCTGCTGATCTCCTACGTCCTTGAAGGCGGTCTGCACGGGCACGGCATGGATGAGCTGTCGGAGCTGCATCTGGGCCACACGCCCATCCCGTTCAAGCAGGTGGCCGGCACGGGCAAGAGCGCCAAATCGTTCAAATTCGTCGATCTGAAACCCGCCACCGAATACGCCGCCGAAGACGCCGACATCACGCTGCGTTTGTGGCATGTGCTCAAGCCGCAACTGGCGCAAAAGCGGCTTCTGACCGTCTATGAGACGCTGGAACGCGCCATGCCGACGGTTCTGTCGGACATGGAACTGGCCGGCGTGCGCATCGACCCGCAGGTGCTGCGCCTTCTGTCGCAGGACTTTGGCGTGCGCATGGGCGAGATCGAGGCCGAGGCGCACAGCGTGGCCGGCCATCCGTTCAACCTCAATTCGCCGCAACAACTGGGGGCCATCTTCTTCGATGAAATGGCCCTGCCCGGCGGCAAGAAGACCGCGACGGGGCAGTGGGCGACTGACGTCAAGGTGCTGGAAGAGATCGCCGAAAAGGGCACGCACGATCAGGGCCAGCGTCTGGCCCGTCTGCTGCTCGATTACCGGCAGATGGCCAAGCTGAAAGGCACCTATACGGACGCTCTGGTCGAATATGCCGACGCGCAGACCCACCGCATCCATACCTCCTACCAACTGGCGTCAACCACCACGGGTCGCCTGTCGTCCAACGAACCCAACCTGCAAAACATCCCCATCCGCACGCTGGAAGGGCGCAAGATCCGTACCGCCTTCGTGGCGCGTCCGGGGCACAAGCTGATCTCGGCTGACTACTCCCAGATTGAACTGCGCCTGCTGGCCCATATCGGTGACATCGGACAGCTCAAAAAAGCGTTTCAGGACGGCATTGACATCCACGCCCTGACGGCGTCGGAAATGTTTGGCGTCCCGGTCGAAGGTATGCCGTCCGAGGTACGCCGTCGCGCCAAGGCCATCAATTTCGGCATCATCTACGGCATTTCGGCCTTTGGTCTCGGCAATCAGCTCGGCATCGACAATCAGGAGGCCGGTCGTTACATCAAGACCTATTTCGAGCGCTTCCCCGGCATCAAGGCCTATATGGACGCGGCGAAAGAACAGGTGAAGGCGACGGGCTATGTCGAAACCATCTTCGGCCGGCGCATCCACATCCCCGACATCCACGCCAAGTCGGCGGGCCAGCGCGCCTTTGCCGAACGCGCGGCGATCAATGCGCCTATTCAGGGCACCGCCGCCGACATCATCCGCCGCGCCATGATCCGTATGCCGGGCGCGCTCGAAGCGGCGGGCCTGACCACCACCATGCTGCTTCAGGTGCACGACGAACTGATCTTCGAAGCCCCCGAAGCCGAGGTCGAGGCCGCCAAAGCGGTGATCGTCAAGGTGATGAAACACGCAGCCCTCCCCGCGCTTGACATCTCCGTGCCGCTGGAGGTCGAAGCCAAGGCAGCGGACAACTGGGACGAGGCGCATTGATGACCACTGTAAAACGCCTCGACCACTTCAATATCCAAACCCACGACATGGCGCGCACCATCGCCTTCTATGCCGATCTGCTGAACCTAGAGGCGCGCACGGCGCCAGAGCGCGACCCGGCGGACCGCATGTGGCTTTACGACTCCGGCGACCGTGCCGTGATCCATCTCAACCGTTTTGGCACCGACAACACCATCCCGCGCGAGGTGGTGCCCGGTAACCCGACCGGGGCGATCCACCATATCGCCTTTGAATGCGACGGCTACGAAGAGACCGTAGATAAACTTAAGGTTATGGGTCTTTACTACGCTACCAATGATATTGCGCGCATTTCTTTGCGACAGATATTTGTCGCAGACCCTAACAATGTGCTGCTGGAACTCAATTTCCGCGGGTGATATTTCATTATTTACCAAACGCCATAAGGGGTTTCGTTTTTAAACCCTCATTTATACTATAGTTAACCTTCCATTCAGCATTAATACGGAAAATCGGGAAGCGTATACTCTGTATCCTCCCCGTATTTCCGTGTGCTAAATGTTCAAAAATCTCACTATTCGCGCGCGTATCGTCGCGGCCTTCGCCCTGATCCTCTTCGCTACGGTCGGATTGGGGGTGTTCAGCATCAGTCAGTTGAATGCCGTCAACCGCTCGGTCGATGATCTGGGCTCCAACTGGTTGCCGACGGCCAATACACTGGGGGACGCCTCGCAGACCTTTGAACTGATGCGCCTGCGCCAGTCGCAACTGCTGATCGTCGCTGAGGCCGAGCGTCCGGAGATCATCGAAAATATCGCCAAGGCGTCCAAGGACCTCGAAGCGACGCTCGAAAGCTACAAGACGATGATCGCCAACAGCGAGGAGCAGGCGCTGGCCGACAAGATCTACGGCACGATGGAGGGCTACCGCACCAACAGCCAGCGCTATCTCGATCTGGTGGCTGCGGGCGATATGGCGGGCGCACAAACCTTCTTTATGAACGATATGCAGGCTCAGGCTCGCACCCTGCGCGAGGCTATCCGTGCCGACCGCGCCTATCAGGTCGAGGAAGGCAACAAGGCCGCGGCTCAGGGCATCGCCACGGGCAAATCGGCCGCCACCCTGATCCTGATCGCTCTGGCGGGGACGGCGGTGTTTGCCGCCCTGATCGGCTTCCTGATGATCCGCAGCGTCTCTGTGCCGATTGCGCGCATGTCGGACGTGATGAAGGCCCTGTCCGGCGGTCAGGCGGATGTGAAGGTGCCCAATCTGGGCGAACGTAACGAAATCGGTCAGATGGCGGCGTCTGTCGAAGTCTTCCGCGACGGACTGATCCGCAACCGCGCCCTTGAAGCCGAAGCGGCAAAGGCCCGCGAAGATTCCGAATATCAGCGCAAGCAGGCGATGCGTGATCTGGCCGCCGATTTCGAAGGCGCTATTGGTGGCGTGGTCGAAATGGTGTCTTCCGCCGCGACGGAGATGCAGGCGACGGCGGCGCAACTGACGGCTTCGGCGCAGGAATCCTCGGCGCAGGCACAGTCGGTGTCGGCAGCCGCCGAAGAGGCCGGCACCAATGTGACCTCGGTGGCCGGTTCGGCTGAGGAACTGGGGGCCTCTGTCTCAGAAATCAGCCGTCAGGTGCAGCATTCGCTGGTCAAGGCGCGCGAAGCCGTTACCGAGGCCGAAGCCACCTCGGCCATCGTCAACGAACTGTCAGAAGCGGCAGGCCGCATTACCGGGATCGTGGACATGATTTCGGGTATAGCGTCGCAAACCAATCTGCTGGCGCTGAATGCCACCATCGAATCGGCGCGCGCCGGTGAGGCGGGCAAGGGCTTTGCCGTCGTCGCCGCCGAAGTGAAGACGCTGGCCACCCAGACGGCCCGCGCCACCACCGAGATCAATCAGCAGATCGCCGGCATTCAGGCGACCACCGAACAGGCGGTGCGCGCCATCGAAAACATCTCGCAAACCATCCGCATCATCAACGAATCCTCCGCCACCATCGCCGCCGCGGTGGAGCAGCAGGGCGCGGCGACGAGCGAGATCGTACAGGCGGTTAATCAGGCCTCTATGGGCACGACCGAGGTGACGCAAAGCATCACCGGCGTCGCCCGTCTAGCCGAAGAAACCGGCATGGGCGCGTCTCAGGTGCTGAACGCCTCCTCCGAACTGGCGCAACAGGCGGAGACACTGCGGGCGCAGGTCAATGGCTTCCTGGCGCAGGTGCGCGCGGCGTAAGGCGACTCTGGGGGCAGGCTCCATCGGGAACCAGAGCGAAATGACTTTAGATGGAAACGCCATTTCGCTCTAAATTTTTGTTTTGTCGCGATGTTTTTGCGGAAAACCGCTCACACTTTTGGCTTCGCCGAACTCCGTTTCCG
>NZ_JAIWNX010000316.1 GCF_020217185.1 Asticcacaulis sp. | reverse complement strand
TCTGTTGAAAACCGAAAAAGCTATCGAGCTTAGCCCTGATGTCTGGTTTGCCGGGGCGGTCCACAACACCACGACCGATGAGCTGTGCCTGCTTGATGAGGGCCTGATCCCGGCGCACTTCAGCGCGGAAGTCGAGGCGTTCAAGGCCGCCACGGTTCGGGCCGGTGAGAGGATGCGGCAGGTGCGCGCACCGACCCTGAACGAGGCCCCGACCCTGAAGGCCTTCCGTCGCCGGGCCGCCGATCCGTCTCAGGTGCGGCCGGAATGGGCCCTGGCCGGCTGTGCCGGTTTCATCGCCGCGCCGCGTCAGCTAACGCGCGGCAAGGACCTCGGTGGACGGGTGTTTCTGCATTCCTACGATTGGCGAAATGACGAAGGGTTTGCCGTATTAGAGCAGATACTGACCGCGCCGGTGATTGTCGCAAGCTGGATCAACCTGCAATATTTTGCCTCGACCGTGGCGCCGGAGGTGTTCGGGGCGGGCAATAAGGTGCTGCACAATGTGGTCGGCGGCAATCTGGGCGTGCTGGAAGGCAATGGCGGTGATCTGAGACTGGGTCTGCCGCTGCAATCCGTCTTCGATGGTCAGACCTTCCGCCACGAGGCGTTGCGTTTGTCGGTCGTCATCGCCGCCCCGACCGAGGCGATTGATGGCGTCCTGAGCCGCCACGCCGCCCTGCGCGATCTGGTCGAAAACGGCTGGATTCACCTGTTCGCCACGGACGACGAAGCTCAGACGGTGCAACATCGTACCGCGGCAGGATGGGAGTGATTTCAGGCGGCAGCCAGTGCGCGCACAAAAGACTGGAATTCTGAATCGAGGGTTTCGGCTTGCTGAGTGAGGTGCTGAGCGAGGCCCAGGAGTTGTACAGACGCGGCGCCGGTAGATTCTGCGGCGCGTTCAACGCCAAATATGTTCTCGGTTACTGACAGGGTGCGCGTGGCGGCCTCATGCGTGTTGGAAGCGATTTCCTGTGTGGCCATGCCCTGCTGCTCGACCGCAGCCGCAACCGCACCTGTGCGGTCGGCCACGTCGTCAATGCGCGCCGCGATTTCAGTAATGGCGTTCAGGCAGGCGTTGGTCGCCGCCTGTATCCCTTCTATGCGTCGTGAAATGTCATCCGTGGCCATTGCCGTCTGATTGGCGAGCGCCTTTACCTCGGTCGCCACCACGGCAAAGCCTTTGCCGGCGTCTCCGGCGCGCGCCGATTCTATGGTGGCATTGAGCGCCAGAAGATTGGTTTGACTGGCGATGTTGCTGATCAGGCTGACGACCTCACCAATGCCCGCCGCGGCGGTAGCCAGTGCGCGTATCTCTGCCTGACTGTTCTGCGCGATCGTGGCAGCGTCTTTCGAGGCGGAGGTGGTCTGACGGACCTGACCCGAAATTTCCATAACGGCGGCGCTCATCTCTTCGGTTGCCGCCGCCACGGTCTGCACATTGCCGGAGGCGCTGCAGGCCGCTTCATTGACGGCTGAGGCCTGACGGGTGGTCTCTTCGGCTGAGGCTGAAAGCGTCTGGGCCGCCGCTGACATTTCTTCGGAAGAACGCACCAGATCGCTGGCCATTACTGCCATCTTGGTGCGGAACCCGTCGATCAGTTCGCGTTCAAAGTCGAGGCGCGCCTGACGCGCCGCGCGTGCGGCCTCCTGCTCGCTCTGCAAGGCTCTGCGCTCGATCATCACCTGCTTGAAAGCGAGGATCGCGCGGGCCATGGTGCCGACTTCGTCTTTCTGTGCGGTGGCAGTGACGTCAGAGGTAAGGTTATCCTCCGCCAGTTGGCCCATGACCCGTGACAGCGCCACCAGTTGCGAAGACATCAGCCGGGCAACGTAGATAGCCAGACCTACGGAGAGCAGGACCACCACGCCTGCAAGGCTCAGCATGGCAATGAGCTCATTCATCAACGATTGTATGCGCGCCAGCAGAAGGCGCTCAAGCTCACTGGCCGTGACCTGCCAAAGCTGCGTAACCGCCTCACGAAACCGGGCCTGAGCTTCGCTGAACTGCGCCATTTGTGACGGCTCAACGGGCAGGCTCAGACGCAGGCGCCCGGATATGGCCTGACGGGCAGAGGACAAGGTGCGGGTTGCGTCTTCAAGACGCTGACGCGGAGCCATCAGGGCGGGCGCCAGTTGATCGCTTTTGGTTCCGGACACTGCCGATGACAGGTTAAAGACTGCCGCCTCATTCGCGGCATCCAGCTTTGCGCCAGCGATTTCAAAAGCAATCAGGTCTGAGGTATTCGGAGGCGTGGTGAGGCGGTTTACCGCCTGCGAGAGATCGTCACTTAGGGCTATCATCTCCGGCAGGACAAAGGTGGCATTCGACTGGAGATAGTAGGTGTCAACTTCGGGATCGAGGGTCAGATTGCTCGCATCGGCTGCACGCGTAATGAGGGTGGAAACCAGGTGCGGATCGGGATGTGTGGCTGATTTCAGTTTTGTGCGTGCGGCTTCAAAATCAGCCGTCAGTGTGAAGGCTGGCGCCTCCTCCAGGCTCAGGCCCTTGCCCTCTGTATGGGCTGCCCAGAGGGGGCGGATATAGCTCAGGCCTTTAATTTCTGATTTTGTGAATTCAATCATAGACTTTTCGCTTATCACGAAAAGACCTGTCATAAGTGATAGCGGTATCGCCATAGCAATCACAATAAGCGAAAACTTCCCTGCCAGAGGCAGGTTGGCAAGACGCTGGCGCATGTTCACCCCGGTTACTCATTAAGTGCAATAATTGAATAACGGTGTTCGCAAAACGTTGTTAACAAACCTATAAATTGTATAGGTTGTAGGGGTAAATTTGTGACCGGTATCAAAAATCGCTTTTGGCGTGCTCTGTGGCTCAGCGTTTGCGCAAGGCCTGTCGCTGCGCCAGTTGATGATCGTAGAGCGAGGGGGCCGCGTCTATGCAGACATTGACGCCCTCAATCCGCGCGGCGTCGGGATAGATCACGCTCAGGCGGCGGTTGCCATAGACGCCGATGACGTTTTCGCCAATCCCCTGTTTCAGGCCGCGCAGGGTGACTTCGGCGTCCCAGGGCGCGCCGCCTTCGATCACGACTTCGAGGTTCCACGTCGTGTTGTGCAGGCCGTGATTGGGCTGCCAGTAGGGGGCACCGCCGCCGGCCCAGGTGTCATGCACCCACATCCCGCTCCCTTGGCCGCCCTCCTTTTTAGGGCGGATGTGCAGACGCACGGCGTCAAACAGGTTCTCATGGTTGGCGCCGGCGTGCTGATCGATCAGGCCGCGCGTCAGGACAACGGCGCGCGAATAGACGGCGCGCGTCGCCTGTGTATTGACGCTCAAGGGGTGGACGACCGGATTGGCGACCAGAACGTCCTTCACCAGCACATTGTGAGCATTGCCGACGTGCACCGAATAGTGGGCTTCGCGCGCCCCGGTCGTCGCTATGCCGCTGAGGGTCAGGCTGGCGCTGTCATAGGTCAGGATGCCGGAATCGGCATTATGGATGGTGACGTCGCGCACCCAGCCGTCAAACATCTCATTGAGCGCGATGGCATTATAGCCTTCTTCCAGATGGTGGCCGAAGGCGGGCGCATCGGGAAATTCGATGCGCAGGCCCTGAATGCCGACATCGGTCAGAAAGGCCTTGCGCACAAGGCGCGCTGGTTGCGCCGCCGAGACGGCGTGCAATAGCGGATCGCCCAACTCCAGCCGCGTGCCCTTGACCGAGACGACGCGGGTGGTCTGGCTGATCAGGGCGCGCGCCGGATTGTCGTAGTGGCGCTGTCCCAGGGTGCGCGTGGTGTTGCCATAGAGCGAGCGCAGGATGGCGCTGTCGCGGCCCTTGTCGGCATACCACTGGATTTGAATAATCTGACCGGGGGTGATGCCCGAAGCGTCGGCCACCTCCAGGTGTCGCGTCCATTTGCTGCCCGAAACCCCGGCCGTCACGATGTCCGGCGGCGTGTCGTATTCGGGCAGATACTCGGCGTAGCGCACGCCGGGAATGCCCACCCGGATAAAGCCTTCGCTCCAGCTATATTCGCTGAACCAGTAGTCGATATTGCGGTCTTTTTCGACCTGCCGCTTGTTTTCTTTGCGGATATATTCGCGCAGTTCTTTCAGGGTCTGGGTTTCGTCCACGAGACGCAGCGGGCGCGGGAAGTAGAGGGTGGTGCCCTGATCGTCGTGCCCGGCCCCTTCAAAGACAAAATCGCTGCGTTCGATACGCAGCACCTCGGTCAGCACGAAGCGCCCCGCCGGAAAGCGCAGCGTCACCTTGCCTTCGACCTTATGCGCCGCTGCCAGCGCCTCACGCACGGCGCGCGAATCGTCGGTCTCACCGTCGCCCTTCGCGCCGAAGCTTTTGACGTCGATGACCGTGCCCGGCTCAGATGGGATCGCCGCCACGCCGAAGCCGTATCCGGCGTAGGAATAGTCGGGCAGCCCCTTCAGCGAGGGCAGGGTGTGGGTGCGCGTAAACGGCGTCCGTGACAGGGCCTCACCCGACAGCCCCATGCCCGTCAGGCCCGCCACCGCAAGGACAGACAGATGGCGCAGCGTGTCGCGGCGGGAGGGCGTGTCAGGCATGGCGGTATTCCTTTCATCGGACGGGTGCGTCCAGAGATTCTCGCCGGATCAGTGACGAGGCGACCATGGAGGGCAGGGCCGCGGGGTCTTCGCCCGCCGGCAGGGTTTCGGGGACCAGCTTGTGCACGGCCAGCACACCCATCTCGATCACGGGCCAGTGGACCGTGGTCAGGGAGGGCCAGAGCTGCACGGCGACCGGTCCATCGTCAAAGCCGACAATCGACAGGTCGTGCGGCAACCTCAGCCCTTTTTCATGCGCCGCCCGCACCACGCCGGCGGCCATGGAATCATTGCTGGCGAAAATCACGCTGGGCGGTTGCGGCAGGCTGAGCAGGGCCTGACCGGCGGCAAGGCCAGAGTCGAACGTGTAGCGTCCGTCGGCAAACAGCGTCTCATCCGGCGTGAGCCCGGCGGAGACGAGTGCCTGACGAAAGCCCGCTTCGCGCTCCCGCGCCGACAAAAAGCCTTTGGGGCCGCGCACAAAGCCGATGCGCGTGTGACCGAGGGCCACGATATCGCGCACCGCGCCCATCACCGCCTCGCGGTCGTTCGACCAGACGCTGCGCGACATCATATCGAGCTGGGCCGAACCGACGCGCACATATTTGACGTTCAGCCTCTGGCACATTTCACCGATATCGTCGCGCTCGGACAGGGGCGGCAGGAAGATGGCCCCCATCGGCTTCTGACGCGCCAGAAAGGTCTCGATCTCGCTTAGAAGTTCCGGCGACTCGCGGTTGACCGGCCGCACCGCCAGAGCCAGCTCGCTGTCGCCAATGGCCGACAGGACGCCGCGCTGAAACGTCATGGCCATGGGTGAGGTCGAGTCGTGGATGAACAATACGATCACAAAATTCTTGCGAAAGGCCAGCGCGCGGGCCTGCGCATTGGGCACAAAGCCCAGGGTCTCGATCGCGGCCTCGACCTTCGCCCGCGTGGTGGCCTTCATCGGTTCGCGATTGAGCACGCGGCTGACCGTCTTTTTCGATACCCCGGCAAAGTCGGCGACATCGGTAATGGTCAGGGCTGACCCCGGCTTGCGCACAGAGGGGCCAAGGGGGGCCGCGTTGCGGTCCTTGGGGGCCGGGGTCCGTTTGGTGTCGTCCACGCTGGTTACGCCTGTTTAGAATTTCTTTGTTACGCTGAGGGAATAGGTGATGCCGTCGTAATCTGCAACGCGGTTAAAGGCCTCGACGCCTTCGTACTCCTCGCGCCGCGAATTGGTGATGTTATAGACCTCAAGGCGCACCTCGGTCGTAGCGTTGGGCGTATAGGCACCGGAGAAGTCGAGCTGACCACGCGGCCGCACGCGGCTGGAGGAGCCGGTAAAGGTCGAGCCGCCTTCGAGCAGGATGTCGGAGGCGTAGTTATAGGCCAGACGCGCCTGCCACTTGTCGTCTTCGTAATAGCCGATCAGGTTATAGGTGCTGTCGGCCACACCGTAGAGTTTGGAGCCATTGGCCCCGCTGGAGGTGACCTTGGTGGCGTTGAACACCATGCCGAAATTTTTCCAGAGACCGGGCAGGAACGAGAAGTCCTGCTGAACCTGGAATTCAAAACCTTCGACCGTGATGGCGTTGGGGTCATTGATGGTGCGGTTAATGGTGATGCGCTGATTGCCGAGGTCGGTTGTGGCCCCCTGCTGAATGCGGCAGAAGCCCGTGCCATCGACATAGAGCGGCCCGAAGGTCTGACCCTCCGCGCTGAAGCTCTGCCCCACCGGGCAATAGTTGTTCTGCAGGACGATGTTGTTTTCAATCTTTTTGTGGAAGTAGCCGAGCGCCACCACATTGCCACGGCGATTATACCACGACAGGCCCAGATCAAACGCCTTGGAGCTGCGCGGTTTCAGGTCAAAGCGGTTCATATCGATGCGGATGGAGCTGAGCGACTCGCCCGTATCCGGATCGACATTTTCCAGCACGCGGGTGGGGGCGGGTGAAAACTCTACCATATCAAAGGCTTCAAACGTCTCGTAATAGGCGGCGCGCGCCACCAGCTTGGGCGTCAGATCGACGATCAGGTTCATCGACGGCAAAAGCGCATCGTAGCTGCCGCCCGCCGGTTCCGGCGGCAGGAAGTAGCCGGGGCGGAAGTCGGCGCTGGTAAAGCCCAGAGCCTGATAGAAGTTCAGCGCCTGATCCTCGATCAGCCCCGACAGATCGGCCTTGACGTAGCGCAGGCCCAGATTACCACGCACCTTCAGGTCCATCACTTCGGAGAAATCAAAGCGCGTCAGGGCGAAGGCTTCGAGGTTTTCGCGCGAGGCGTGGAAGTTCTGACCGGCGACGCGGTTGAGCGGGAAGCGCTGGATCATGCCCGACAGTTCATTGCGCGGGGCCAGCTCAAGGATTTTCGCATATGTGATGCGGTTGCGTGCTGCGGGTGTCAGCTCCGGGAAGAAGGTGGCCAGTTGCGCCGCCGTCATGGTGAAACCGACATTGGTCGGCACGGTGTTGAGTACCGGGAAGATCTGCTGCTGGATCAGGCGGTAATCGACCGACCAGAAGTTATCGATCTCGGCATGGGGCGCGCCTGAGCCAAAGAAGTTGCCGCCCTTGGTCACCGCGTCGTTCAGCTTGAAGATGTCGTTGGTCAGATTATTGAGCTGAAGACCCAGATTGGCGTTTTCCTGATAGATTTGCCGGGCCTTTTCCTTCGAATAATAGACGCCGAATTCGACACTGGTGATCGGACCGAAATCGAGTTCGCGCGCCGCCTTCAGGTCCAGCGCATAGAGGTTGCGGCGCACGCGGTGATTGGCCCCGCTGGCGGTAAAGACGACGTTTTCCGGGCGCAGGCCATTGCGCGCCTGAATGGCGTTGCCGGCGCTGACCGTATAGGGGCCCACGACGTTCAGCAGGCGCGAGGGCAGGTTGAGGTCAAGGCGGTAGTTTTTGTAATCGCCAAGTCCGGTATCAAGCACGGCAGTGATGCCATTGGTCGTATCGTCGATGCCGTCGCCATTGGTATCGGTGCGGCCCGTCGTCGGCTGAACGCGCTGCTCATAGAGGTATTCATCGCGCGTGCCCAGGGCTTCGGAAAGCGTGCCTATGGCGTCAATGCGCCAGGCTCCGGTGCGGAAATTGATCTGCGGATAGAGGGCAAAGCTTTCATCAACCGACGGCATCCCGCGGTTGCCAATGGGCAGTTGCACGTCGCTGGCCTGAACCTTGTTGACGACATAGACGTTTTCGATGGTGCCGTCGGAACCGCGGTCGAATTGCCCGACCTTCACCGGATTGCTGAGCGGCGTGACAATGCCGGTCGTGTCCGAAGCAAAGGCCGTCAGGATGTCGAGATTGGCCTCATCCAGATCGCGGCGCGTGGCAATGGCATCGAGGCGCACGTTCAGGGCGTCATTGACGCGCCATTCAAAGCCTGCGGCCCCCGACAGGCGATAGCCGTCGGAGGTGCGCGAATACTGACGCACTTCGGAGGGATAGACGACCTGATTGGCGACGCCGTCCGTGGTGGCCGGGATGGCAAAGGCGGGGTTACCCGCCGCCAACTGCGTCAGGCGCGCCTGCGTATAGGCCGTGTAGGCATTGATGCGGATGGTGTCGCGGCGGAACAGTTGCCGTGAATAGGACAGGGTGCCGTAGATGCCAAAGTCCGGAGACAGTTTCTTGGAACCGGTGACGAAGAAGGCCGGGTTGAGCTTGGCCGTCGTCTCTTCCCACTGGGCTTCGGCGCGGAAGACGCCGCCTTCCTTGCGCGAGAGGGCCGGGCGGATACGCAGGTTGACGACCGAACCCAGCCCCCCCGCCGGCATGTCGGCCGAGAAGGATTTGACCACATCGGCCCCGCCGAAGATCGACGCATCATAGATGCCGAACGGATTGCCCGACCCGCGCGTCCCCAGAGTTGGCGCAGCGATGCTTTGCCCCATCACGGTCGTCTTGGTGTATTCGCTGGGCAGGCCGCGCACGCTGATCGTCGCGTCACGCCGGTCGTCGGAGCGGTTGATCTGCACGCCGGGGATGCGTTGCAGCGCCTCCCCCAGATTGAGGTCGGGCGTCGAACCGATGTCATCGGCGGAGATGCCATCGAGGATGACATCCGATTTGCGACGGATTTCCAGCGCGTCATTGAGAGAGCCGCGAATGCCGCGCACCACGACGACTTCGACGCCGTCGTTAGCGGCGACGGGCTCTGCGGCCGGGGTGGTCTGGGCCATGGCGGGGCTCAGTCCGGTCAGGAGGGTGAGGGCGGAAGCGGCGACGGTTGACAGGCAGGCCGCCTTGAAGGACCGGTGGCCCGTCAGGAAAGATGGCATCATGGGTGTTCCTCCGCGGGCCTTATTTTATCTTCGCCCGGCTATGGGTATGGCGTAAATCAAATCCGATACCGGTGTCAAGTTTGAATCTGACGCTCAATCCTTTGTCTTTAAATAAAGCCATTCGACTTAGGTCGTAGATGCGGGATTAAAATAGACACCGGTATCTTTTTTTGATTACCTCGCGGCATAACTCTGGGCAAACCTCCGCGCCTGTGCGCAGATGGGCAAAACAAGAGTGAACACAGGAAGACACGCATGATCAGGAAGACCGCCCGACGGGCTGCGGTCATCGGGGCGGGCCTTATGGCGCTGACCTCGGCCGCCAGCGCCCAAACCCCCCAAGCCTCACAGACCCCGCAAACCGTGCTCAGAATCGACCCTTTGTTCGGCGATCATATGGTGCTTCAGCGCGGTAAGCCGGTCAGCCTGCGCGGTGATGCGCCTGCCGGAGCGACCATCACAGTGCGCTTCGGGGCCGTCTCGGCCACAGCGAAAGCGGGCGGCGACGGCCAATGGCGCGTCACCCTGCCGCCGGTTGCTGACGGCGCCAGCGGCACATTAGAGGTGAGTGCATCGGATGGCAGCCGCCTGGCGCTGAAAGACGTGGTGGTGGGGGATGTCTTCCTCTGTTCGGGTCAGTCGAATATGGACCTGTCGGTTGGCGATACCTCCTACCCCAAGCGCACCGCCGAAGAGGGGCAGGGCAAGCCCATTCGCCTGTTCAAGGTCAAGCGCACAGCCAGCCCGCGCGCCGAGCGCTTTGTGACGCCGGAACAGGGGTGGGCTTTGGCCGGGCCGGAGGCCTTGCCGGGCTTTTCCGCCGCGTGCTGGCATATGGCGCGCACCATGGCCGCCGCCAATACCGGTGCCCCCATCGGTCTGGTGCAGGCCTCGTGGGGCGGCACCTCGATCGAAGACTGGATGGCTCCGGCGGTTCTGGGCCAACGCCCCGACTATGCCGCCGATATCAAGCGCCTTAATGCCTTCGCGGCTGATCCGAAGGCGGCAACGGCGGAGCTGATCGCGGCGACGGACGCCTGGGCCAAAAGCGCCGATGCGGCGGCCGCTAACTGGCACACCCCGGCTTTTGATGATCGTCAGTGGCCCCAAATGCCGCTGCCCGGCACGTGGGAGCGCTCCGGCATCGCCGCCTTACGCGCCTTTGA
>NZ_JAIWNX010000315.1 GCF_020217185.1 Asticcacaulis sp. | reverse complement strand
CGGCCTGATGTGGTATCGCCATAGTGTCGAGCTGACGGCGGAACAGGCGGCCAAACCCGCCATCCTGCGGCTGGGGCGCATTGATGAGCGCGATCAGGTGTGGGTCAATGGTCAGGTGGTCGGCGCAACGCTGCTGGGCAGTGAACCGCGCACCTACACCCTGCCGGCTGGGCTTCTCAAGGCGGGGCGTAATCTTATCGCCATCCGCGTGGTGGATGAGCGCGGGGCAGGGGGCCTGATGGGCAAGGCGGGGGAACTGCGCCTTGAGCTGAGCGGGGCCCCGGCGCTCGATCTGTCCGGGCCGTGGCGCTATCAGACCGGGGCGGAGCGTCGCAACTGGAAGACGCCGCCGCCCTTCGTGCCGTGGGCCGCACCGCGCGGCGTGAGCATGTTGTGGAACGGCATGATCGCCCCGCTCGACGGTTTGGCGCTAAAAGGCATCGCCTGGTATCAGGGTGAAACCAATACAGCCGCGGCGGCGACCTATGCCGGGCTGCTGGACGGCTGGGCGGCCTCGTGGCGGTCGTTTTTCCACGATCCGGCCCTGCCGGTGATCATCGCACAACTGCCGGGCTATGGGCCGCGCAGCGCTGTGCCGAGCGATAATGATTGGGCAAAACTGCGGGAAGCGCAGCGCCTGACCGTCGCGAAGGACCCGCATATGGGCCTTGCCGTACTGATCGACCTCGGCGTCTCCTATGACATCCACCCGGCGCATAAGGACGAGGTCGGGGCGCGTCTGGGCACTGAGATGCTGCGCGTTGCCTATGGCCGTCCGCTGTTGCGCGCGCCGTCGCCGGTTAAGGCTGAAGCCACCGCCGATGGTATCCGTGTGCGCTTTACCGATACGGGTGGCAGCCTGATCGCCTACGGCTCGCACGAGGCGGCGACCTTTGAGCTGTGTGACGCCGCGGGCAAGTGCCGCTTCGTTTCGGCGCAGGTCGAGGGCGATACCGTGCGCCTGCCCGCCGATGCGTCCGCGCGTCAGGTGCGCTACGCCTGGCAGGGCTCACCGCCGGTCAATCTCTATGGCAAGAGCGGCCTGCCGGTCGTGCCTTTCACCCTGTCTTTGTCGCCCGGCTCATAAGCGGTGGCGTGCCCGTGCGTGACAAGGCCCCGTCTTTGGCCCATGATCAGGCAAACAAAAGACGGGACAGTGAAACGATGGAAACGGGCGCGCGGCGCGGACCCTGGCGGGTCGTGGGCCTTATCTTTGTGGCCTCCTGCCTGACCTATATGGACCGTCAGATGTTTGGCCTGCTCAAGCCGATGATGCAGGCCGAACTGGGCTGGTCGGAAATCGACTATTCCGGCGTGGTGATTGCTTTTCACGCGGCCTTTGTGGTGGGGTTTCTGACCTTCGGGCCACTGATGGACCGCGTCGGCGCGCGGCTGGGCTATGTCGGGGCCTTTACCCTGTGGGCAGCGGCGCACACATTGCTGGGGGTGGCCACCACAACCGCGCAGTTTGGCCTGATCCGCTTTCTGCTGGGGGTGGGTGAATCCGGCACCTTTCCGGCGCGTCTGAAGGCGATTTCCGAGGGGTTCCGCCCGCAGGAGCGCGCGCTGGCCATCGGCCTGTTTAACGCCGGTTCGGCCTCCGGGGCTCTGCTCACTCTGGCGCTCGTACCGTGGCTCACCGAAAGCTATGGCTGGCGCGGGGCGTTTCTGATCACCGGCCTCGTCAGCTTTCTCTGGCTGATCCTGTGGCTCAGAATATACAAGCGGCCCCAGACGGCGGATGCACCGCGGCCTGTTATCCCTCCAAGTTGGTCCACCCTTGCCCGGGTGCTGCGGACGCGGCGCGCCTGGGTCTATATTGTGGTGAAGTTTCTCACCGTGCCCGTGTGGTGGCTCTATCTGTTCTGGCTGCCGGACTTTCTTTATCGCACCCACAGCTTGGATTTGCGGCAGTTTGGCGTGCCGTTATTGCTGATTTTTCTGCTGGCCGATTTGGGCAGCATCATCGGCGGCTGGGCCTCGGCGCGGCTGATGGCGCGTGGCCTCAGCGTCGGGCCGGCGCGCAGCCGCGTGATGCTCGCCTGCGCGCTGGTTATCCTGCCTCTGGTCGCTGTGCCGCTCAGTCCGTGGCTGTGGCTGTCTGTCATGATCGTAGCCGTAGCGGCAGCGGCTCATCAGGCCTTTTCGGCCAATCTGCTGGCCGTGCCGTCGGACCTCTTCCCGCCGGAGGTGGTCGGCAGCGTCGTCGGCCTTGGCGGGGCGGCGGGGGCAGTGGGGGCTATGCTGATGGCGCTGTTTTCAGGCGTGGTGCTGGAATATACCGGCTCCTACAGCCTGATATTCTTTGTCGCCGGTACGGTCTATCTGGCGGCGGTCGGTGTTTTGCATCTGTCGCGGGTCTATGCTCAACCCCAAGCGTAAAGCGTCTCAGCCCTTGGCGGGCGCCTTGGCCTGCGCTTTGGCCAGATCAATGTGACGACCCATGGCCTTGATGAAGGGGTGACGCGCCAGCAGGCGGCGGCCCACAATGGCCACGATAACGAATCCGGCCCATACCTCCGGGCGGTTCCATTCCGGATGCAGGTCATAGATGAAGAATTTAAAGCCAATCGACAACACCAGATAGGGCAGCAGGATCGCGCCCCAGCGCACGCATTCGTCCTTCAGGAAACCGCGCGGCCCCTCCGGATGATAGCGTCACGCCTTATAGCTGACGCCCCAGCGGATCAGCACGATCAGACTAACCACGATCAGCGAGATCACAGTGGAAATCAGCACCATGGTCAGTGGGTGGGCGTGCTGCCAGGCAGCGGCGGCGTTGTGCGGATCGGGCCCCATTTTAATCCCCTCGATTGTGCAATCGTTCGCAGGATTAGGCCTCAAGCGTATCCGTCTGTCCACTGAAACTTGCGGGCAGGAAGCGGCTCACACGGATCTCAGTGCCCCCAGCAACCGCACCATATCGGCTGGGGTCGAGCTATAGCCCGGCGTGACGCGCAGGCAGGCCCCGCCGTCAAGTCCTGTCCGCGTCACGGTGAACAGGCCGTGCGCGTCCAGAAGGCGTTTGGCCAGTGCCGCGTGTGCTTCGGGCGACGGATCGGCCTTAAGGCGCAGGGAGGTGATGCCGATATGCAGGCGCGGATCGACAGGCGTCAGAATGTCGATCGTCTTCAGATCGCGCGCCGGTTCAGCCCACAGGTCGCGCAGATAACGCAGACGGGCTTCGACCGCTGCGGAGCCTAGTTTTGTGTGCAGTTCCAGTGCGTCTATGGCCGCCATTTGCGCGGCGAAATTGGCCGTGCCCGTATGAACACGGGCGGAAACCGGATCGCGCGGATTGACGCTTTCGCCCATATAGGGGTCGATGGCCTCCACCCGGTCCTTGCGGATAAACAGGGCACCGACGCCGACGGGTGCGCCGATCCATTTGTGCAGGTTGAAGCCTGCAAATTCAAAGCCTTCGGCGCGTACATCGACCGGGCTTTGCCCCCAGGCATGGGCGCTATCGACTATGGCATCGACGTCGCGCGCTTTCGCCATGGCGATGATCTCGCGCACGGGCAGGCGCAGACCGCTGCGGTGACCGACAGGGGTGAGCAGCATCATTCGGATCGCCGGGTGGGCCTTCAAAGCCTGTTCGTAAGCGTCGATCAGGTTTTGATACGTGGCCGGATGCGGAAGGGCCAAGCGCACCACCTCGACCCCGCGCCGCGTTTTCAGCCACTGCATGGCCGTCTGCATGCTGTCGTAATCGTGGTCGGCCATCAAAACCGCATCACCGGGCTTCAGGCGGTTGTAACCGCTGATCAGGGCCTGAAGCGCCTCGGTGGCGTTGCGCGTCAGAGCGATTTCGGACGCATCGGCGTTCAGGGCCGTGGCTATCGTCTGACGCAGTTTCAGATAGTAGGGGACAAAGCCCCGCCGCGTGAAGGCCGCGCCCTCCTGATTAACCTGCGCCGTATAGCGGGCAAAGGCCGCTTCGACAGCGCGCGGCATCTGACCAAAGGCCCCGTATTCCAGATTGATCAACCCCTGCGGTCGTGCCGGAAAGGCCTCAGCCACGCGCGCCCAGCCCGCCTCGTCCTGCGGCCCCAAGGGTGGTGTCAGCGCAGGGGGTGCTGATTGCGCGGCAGCGACGGCGGGCAGCAGCGCTCCGACGGCGCTCAGAAGGTGGCGGCGATGCATGGCGGGTTCCCGAAAAACAGAAAAGGGGGCAGGCTTTCACACCTGCCCCCAAAGGGTAGTTTAGCCTAAATCAAAATTTGGCGTTCAGGCGCACATAGTACTGACCGCCATAGGTATCGTAAGGCGCGTTACGCGAATATTCGATGCCGCGCGACGCCTGGAAGACGGCCTTTTCCGGATACTGGTCGAACAGGTTTTCCGCGGAAACCTTCAGTGACAGCTTGTCGGTCATGTCCCACAGTACCGAGGCATCGACGAAGTTCATCGCGCCGAAGCGTTGGAAGATGTCGCCGGTGGAATTGCCGGTCGAGTCGGTCCAGCCGCCGTAGTGACGCGCACGCACCTGATACTCAAACGCCCCTTTGCGGAAGGTGCCGGTGAAGGTGGCGTTGTTCTGCGGCAGGCCTTCTTCGAAGACGCGCTTGGTGGTCGGGTTGGCGTTGAGCGTCCCGCCGGTGATCAAGGTCTTGTTGTTGTTATAGGCGAACGTCAGGTTCAGACGGCCATTCCACAGCGGGCGCACATAGGTGGTCACCACGTCGATACCCTTGGTGCGGGTATTGTAGTCGTTGGTGTACCAATAGACCGAGGTGAAGCTGGCCGCCGCCGGATAGCCCTGAGCGACCAGAGCGTTCTTTTCGGCCGTCGTCAAGGTGATCGAGGACGACTGTCCCAGACGGTTATCGACCTCAATCTGATACATGTCGAATGAGCCCGACAGGCCGAAATCGGTGCGCCAGACAAAACCGGCGCTCTTGTTGGTCGACTCTTCCGGTTGCAGGGGCTTGGCACCCTTGCTGACGGCGATCGGGTTCAGCGGCGACAGGCGGCCATTGGTGAACACTTGCAGCGTCACCGTATCCAGACCCTGTGAGACGGAAACCGAATTGATCTGACCCGGCGTTGGTGCGCGGAAGCCGGTGGACCACGAGCCGCGCGCCGCGAAGAAGGGCGTGAACTCGTAACGGGTCGAGACCTTTCCATTGGTGGTGCTGCCGAAGCTGTCAAAGTCTTCGTAGCGCACCGCACCGCCCAGCGTCCATTCCGGCGTCAGCCTGGCTTCGACATCGACATAGGCGGCGTCGCTGTCCTGCGACCACTCACCGGCCTGCAGGTCGGAGAAGCCGGGGAAGCCGTTGGAGCCGACGGCGAGTCCGTCCTTGGCGCCGGCACCGACAGCGTAGGAGGCCTTGTCACCGGCACCGACCTTATAGGTTTCCTTGCGGTGTTCGGCCCCAAAGGCGATATTGACCGGCTCGCTCAGGCCCAGATCGAGGCGATAGACGCCATCGGCATTGACGGTGACTTCGCGCTGGGTCTGGGTGCCGAGGAAGAAGTCGAACGGTGAAGACGGGCCCAGCGAAGCGTTGATCGAGTTATAGAGGTAGAATTTGGTCTCGTTTTCACCGACCGAGGCCGACAGGTCCCAGCTGAAGACGTCGCCGGTGTGGCGCACGCCACCCACGGCCTGATAGTCCTGATACTTGGCCTGTTCGCGCGGCGTGAAGCCCAGCGGATAGACCGATTTCAGATCCCAGCCGGGGAAGCTGGCTACGGTCTTATAGACGCTGGCGTTCGACGTGGCCGAGGGGATGCGCCAGTTGATATCGTTGATGCCTTCGCCCTTGGCCGCCGTGGCGAAGCCATAGGCTTCGGCAAAGCCCAGATTGAACGCGCCGTTGAGCGCCAGATTATAGCTCTTGCTGTCCGGCGCACCCCAGTGCTGCACGGGGTCGGGCAGAACGACGCCCGGATTGGCCTTCATATAGTCGAGCGCGTCCTGACGCTGATGGCTGCGCGAGGTCATTTTGGCGTCGGCCCATTCGACCGAGGCGGTCAAAAAGCCCTGATCGAAGCGCGTTCCGGCCTTCAGACCGGCGCGCACGGTTTCGCCGTCGCCTTCGTAATATTGCGAGCCTTGCACATAGGCGTTGACGCCCGGACGCTCATCCAACTGGATATTGATGACCCCGGCGATGGCGTCCGAACCGTACTGGGCCGAGGCCCCGTCGCGCAGCACTTCGACGCGACCGACGCTCAAGGACGAAATCTTGTTCAGATCGGCCCCCTGCGCCCCGCGCTGGCCCAGAAAGGCCGAACGGTGGAAGCGCTTGCCATTGACCAGAACGAGCGTCTGATCCGACGACAGGCCGCGCAGACGCGCCGGGCGGATGAATTGCAGACCGTCCGACGACGGCAGTTTCAGTACCTGAAGCGACGGGATGACCTGCGCCAGATTGTCGGCCAGTTCCGCCGACGCGCCGTCCTGAACCGCCTTCGCCGAGATGACATCGACGGGGGTCAGGCTCTCGTATTTGGTGCGACCCTTTTCACGGGTGCCGGTGACGATGACTTCCTGCGTCTCTTGGGCAACAGGCTGAGTCTGTGCGTGTGCCGCAACCGCCGGAGCCAGCAGGAGCGCGGTGGGCAGGAGCGGCCACAAGGAGGCGGTGGCGCGCAGCGAACGCAGATGGAAGGCGAGCATGTCTTTGTCCCCAAAACATGAATGGAATGGGGTCTGACTAGGGACGCTGTACGACGCTTACGTGATGGGTGAATGAAGTTTTAAATATGATATAAAATCACAGGCTGCGCACCTTGGGTTATCTCGCCAGGCGTGCGGCATTAAAATACCCGCTCAGAAAGGGGCATTTCTCAGGCTATAGCCTGCGCGACCATAGCTCTCAGAGGGATAGTCGCACGCATGCGCACCCCCAGAAGCGCCATGCCGCTGAGCTTGCGCTGCACGAACAGGGTATCCGCCGGCGGGCTTTGCCAGGTCGTCTGATCCATAGCAATTTCGTGCGCCTTTTCACGGATCAGGGGTACGAAATGGCGATCCGCCAGATCGAGCAGCGGCCGCCGCAGGTGCTGGATCATGATGTCGAGCATGGCGTTCAGGCGCGCGCGGTGGGCGGTCAGGACGGCCTCATTGACCGCCCCGATCTCGCTTAAGCCGACGATCAGCCCCTCGCGGTCTTCGTTGAGGCCCGCCTGCATCAGGGTGCGATAGGCCTCGACAGTAGTCTCAGGGACAGTGCGCGTGGCACCGAAATCAAGAAGCACCACCTGTCCCGTTTGCGGCCGCCATTTGAAATTGGCGAAGTTGGGGTCGGTCTGCATCAGCCTGAGGTCAAACAGCTCGCGCAGCACCAGACCAAACAGCGTCTCCATCACCTGATTGCGTGTGGCGGTGGGGGCGTGTGTGAGCGTCTCGACCGGCTCGCCCTCGACGAAATCCATCGGCAGGATGTTGGGACGCAGAAGCGGCGCATGAGTACGCGGCACCACAAAGGTCTGGTCGTCGGACAGGGCGTCGGCATAGCGTGCCATGTGCGCGGCTTCACGCAGGTAATCCGCCTCTTCGTGCAACTGTACGCGCGCCGTCTCGATCAGGTCCGGCAGGTCCTTCACCTTCTGCGCCACGCCCAGCAGTTTCAGGAGCCCGGCAATATTGGCGACGTCGGAATCTATGGTTTTCGTTACGTTCGGGAACTGCACCTTGATGGCCAGAACCTCGCCGCTTTTCAGTTGCGCGCGGTGCACCTGACCAATCGAGGCCGCCGCAAAGGGTGTCAGGTCAAAACGCACGAAATGTTGTCGCCAGTCATCGCCCCACGCGCCGCGCAAGACGCGCTCCAGTTGGTCGCGCGGCATGATGTGGGCCTCCTGTTGCAGACGGCTGAGCGCCTGAGTGAAGGCGGGCGGCAGGATGTCGCCGCTGTCCATCGACAGAATCTGTCCCACCTTCATGGCCGCGCCGCGCATCCGCGCCAGCTGATCGGCCATGCGCAGGCCGTTGGTTTCATCAAACAACAGGCTGGCGAGGTCGGGCTTTTGTCCGCGCGACATTTGTCTGGCGCTTTCTTTGACCACGTGGCCAAGGCCGGACGCCGCCAGACCCCCCAGCGCGAACAGGCGCGAGGCAGGCCCGGCCGGCATGGCAGAGGGTCTCAGGTGGGGTGGTTTTGCGGACATCAACGGGCACCGGTTTCAGGTGGTCTACGTTTCACAGGTGGTGATGGATGCGCAAGGCGCGCAAGAAGGCCTCCGTGCCCTGCGACATTTTGGCCGTCATCGGACCCCTGCACCCAGACGTAAACCAGTTGAATCGCAACGGGGGTGCGTAGTGCGTGGTGTACGGAGGTTTTGATGTTGGGATCTAAGACTGGCCCCCGACTGGCCGTTAGTCTTGAAAGTGCGGCGCTTCTGCCGGGGCTCGGCATCGGCGAAACCGTTGACCTGTCGCACCTGGCGGACCGCGTGATCGAAGGCGGGGCCGAAGGGGTGATGATACACCTGACTTCTGATCATGGCCTGATCTCGGATGACGATCTGGCGCGCGTGGCGGACGTTTGTGGCGAACGGCAGAGAGACTTCTGCTTGCGGGTGACGACGGCGTTCGATCACGTGGAGCGCGCGCGTCGCCTTAAGGCCGACCGTATCTATTTGGGGCGTGAAGCGAAGGTCGCGCAATGGACGAGCACCAGCCTCTTCCTCAAATCCCATATAGGCCATATCCAGAAGGTCCAGAAGACGCTGAAGGACAGCGACTGTGCGCTGTTTGTCACGCTGGAGCCGACGCTTGAGGCTGCGGAGCAGGCCCTGCGCTACGGCTTGTTTACCGTGGAGCTGGATATGTCGCATCTGGCGGCCAGCCTGCGCAGTCCCGATATCGACCGGGCCTTTGATGCCTTATCGCACGTGCTCAGTCTGGGGCGCTATCTCAATCGTCACGGTGTTGAGGTGCATCTGGGGGGCGGGCTGCGGCCTGCTGACCTTAGGGTGCTGGCGCGATCGGGCAGTTTCCGGCAGTTCAATATCGGACGGCGGCTGATGCCAGAGGCTCTGAATGAGGGGCTGTCTGTGGCTGTCAAAACCTTGCGCGAACGCATGTCCGGGGCAGGCAGAGGAGAAGATACCCCGGCCGAGAGACACAGACGCCTTACTGAGCGTGTCGCTGGTATGGGGGACATTCGGCTAAAAGAGGGGCTGGAGCGGTTTTGTCGTGAGGCCCTGCCTCGCCTTGAAGACCCTCAGCTTTATGCGGCAGAACGTCTGCTGGCCGGGCCGTTGGTGCGTCTTGAGGCGCTGGTGTTCGCGGCGAACCTGCCCGCCAGTTTTGCGGGGATTATGCTCATCAAATATCTGCGTCAGACTCAGGCCCCGGGCCGCTCCGGCACCCCCTTACGGCGCGCGGGCTGAGGCTCAGGTGAGGGCGGCGACCCCAATTAAACACGCAACGACCACACAGGTAATGACCACGCGCAGCCGGAAGAAAGCCGCCGACAGCCAACCCCGGCGCATCAGGACATGATCGACCGCCAGCAAACTTAGGAAGACGGCAGTCTGGAGGGTTAAGGCGGCCTTTGGCCACCCGGACAGGGCCAGCAGCGCACCTGCCCATGCCAAAAGGCAAAGGACGTTACTCAGGATCAGAAGCCACGTCGCCTGAGCCCGTCCCCCCAGCACAAGGCCCCAGTGCAGCCCGCAGAGAAAGGACGCAATCACTGCCCCATAGGTGATGGCGATATCCGGTCCGCTCAGGGTGAGAAGGCGTACGCCAAGGGCGGCCATGAGGACCGCCGTTATGAACGGCAGGCCTCCGGCAAGGGTAAGCGCCATCACCCAGCGGGCGTCCAGTTTCGACAGAGTCGCGTCCATACCTGCTCTCCCTCTCAGGGTCTGCCCTGAAACCCGCCGGGGTCCGTCAGCGCCATAAGGTGCGCAATCACCGGGCGGAAGGCAAAAAAGCCTCTGGCGGCGGCGGGCCAGGCCACGGCGTCCCACAGGCGGGTGCGTTCAAAAAGGTGGATGGGTTCTCCGGTGTCGCTCAACACGGCGTTCAGCTCTG
>NZ_JAIWNX010000170.1 GCF_020217185.1 Asticcacaulis sp. | reverse complement strand
CCCGCGTCAGGCCGACCGGCAGGCGGCTGGTGAGCAGGGTGCGCGTCCCGAACGACCTCAAGGCGCTTTCCAGTTCCGCACGCGAGCTAAAGAGGCGGACCTCGGTTCCGATCTGCTGTGCCAGTGTTTGCGCCACCGAGGCCGTAGCCGCCGCGACCGGGGCCTTGCCCGTCACCAGCGCGGCCACGCCGACGATCGGCTGTTCCGCCAATCGAAACCCGTCCGCGCCGAGGTCTTCGGATGTCACCAGCAGGACCGAGGGGGCGCGTGGGGCCGGTTGAGCGGTCGGTAAGGTCACCACGGGGGGCGGTGGCTCCATGACAACCGGGGCCGGGTTTCGCGCCAATCCGGTCGGTCGAAACCGCCCGGCGGAGCAGGTGGCAATCGCCTCCGTTGACGCCAGATAGACCTTGCCCGGCGTATGTAGCCCGGCGACCCAGCGCCACGACAGGGTATTGGCCGCTTCGTCGCCATCGAGCAGATGCTCAAGGAAAAAGGCTGCGCCCAGTTGCCACGGCAGGCGCAGGGTATGCACCCAGATACTGGCAAACGACATGCGGGCATGATTATGCAGATAACCGGTTGTGATCAGCTCAGAGGCCCAGACGTCGAAGGCGTCAATACCTGTGCGCCCCTCAATCGCCGAGCGGTAAGTCTCCCCGCTGCGCGTGGTTTCGGCCTCATCGCTGATCAGGTAATCCATATAGCGCGCCCAGATCGCCGGCCGCATCTCCAGATAACCGCGCCAGTAGGCCCGCCAGCATACCTCATCGATAAACTTGCTTGCTGAGGTGCCATGCGCCTTTTCGGCTGCCCGCGCCAGCTCCCATTCACCAATCAGGCGGTGACGCACATAGGGTGAGAGTCGTGACACGTGCCCGGTTTCCTCGGGGCCGGGGTCAATATTGCGCTCACGGCCATAGGCGCTTCCGGCACGCGGCAGGAAGGCGCTGAGCCGCTCAAGCGCTTGCGCACGGGTCAGGGCTTCAGGCCGCAAGGAGGGCCTCCGCCAGTTCGAGGCCAGACAGCCATGCCGCTTCGACGCGCGGTCCCTTCAACCAGTCGCCGCAGAGCCCGAGACCCAGCGCCTTATTATAAAGAAGGCTGTCCACACCCTCGCCTGTGCGGGCATAGCGCCACAGGTGCGCCTTGAGCAGGACCGGTTGCGGCAGGGGGTGGCTCACCAGCGCCTGCCAGGCCGCGAACATCGGGGCGGCGGCGTCCTCGCGGCTCAGATCAATATAGGCCGCCGTCCAGTCGGGCGTCGCCTGTAGCACCCAGGCGCTGGTTTTCGCGCGGCCCGGCTTGGCGGCATTGTTAGCGACCCACGCCAGCACGGGCCCCGGAATGCGCATCACGGGCGCAAGGTCGGGCGGGTCTTCCGAGAAAGACACCATCGTGGTCCAGCACGGTTGCGACGGGTGAGCGCGGGCTGTCTGCGCAAAATCCACTGCCCACGGCGTCAAGAGATCAGCCGCCTGTTCGGACGGGATGGCGACAATCACCTGCGCATAGGGGCCGAAAGTCTCGTTTTCGGCTCTGAGATACCAAGCACTCGGCGCGCCCGTGATGGCCGTAATACGGGTACCGAAACGCACGCCAAAACGCTCACACAGATGCGCCAGAGGCGAGCACATCATGGGCGTGCCGACAAAGGCGTCCGGCCCGGCGTCTGGCCAGCGGGCGGCCAGCCCGTGCTGTACCCAATGCTCGACCTGAGACACAAAGCGCGGATCACGAACGGTAAAATACTGCGCACCGTGGTCAAACAGGTACGCCGTATCGTTGATCCGCTCGCGCCGCGTGGACATACGCCCGCCGGGGCCGCGGCCCTTGTCAAACAGATCGACGGCGTGGCCGGCCGCGATGAGCCGCTGCGCCGCCGACAGACCGCTGATCCCGGCCCCGATGATCCCGATACGTTGTGACATGACCCCATTACGCTCAGGCAAAGGACACGGATCAGACGGAGATGATTGGGAAGGCCCGCAGCCTTCCAGAGCACAGGGTTATATTTTATACTTAACTTGTCTTTGGTCGCGGCACGCGTGTATATAAATTCCAGTTTCAAGGAAATATCATGCCGGAGAGATGGCCTTGATCATCTCTGAGCAAGTTGGGTTGCCGCCAAATGGCCGTTCTGTCATCAAGCCACATACTGTCTTTGATCGAGGAAAAGTACAGTATTGCGTGGATTGCGTTTCCGTTTGATGGCGGTGAGTGGACAGGCTCGCGATCACTTGATTATTTTATCGGTTATGACTCAGGTAATGGTCCCTTACGCCCCCGCTTTCTGGCGTCCGTGCACCCGGATGACCGGCCGGAATTGCTTCTCGACCTGTCGTTTTTGACCAAGCGCACCCTGCCATGTCGGCGAACCGTCCGTTTGCAGGCGGCCGGGCGCACGGAGCGCCATGTGCAGATCGAATTCCGTCATGTTGAAGGGCCGGACTTTGACGGGCTTAACCTGCTGCTTCTGAAAGAAGTTTCGTCGGAAATTTATAATATTCAGAGACTTGAGCAATTCGACAAGCAGCGCGAACAGGCGATGCGCAGTTGGAAGATGAAGGGTCTGTGGTGGGCAGACTGCGAGTATAACCTGATCGACTATACCGGGCGTGATGAACTGGTCTTTGACCGCTCGCTACTGGGCCGCCGATACATGGAGATCGTGCCCCCGGAACATCGTGATGCCCTATCGGCAAAACTGCTGGATATCGGACAACAGGCCAGACCTTTTGACGTCCCCGTCTACGTCATGGGTTCGGATGGCGAGACGCGATCATATCACCTCAGGGGCGCGCCCTATTACGAAAAGGAGACGATCTCGGGGTGGTGCGGTTACATCAGTTATGCGCCGGTAACGATTATGCCTAATCTCAGCGGCCGAACCGACGGCGCGCTGATCAGCCAGTTGAGTGCGCCCCTGCTGAGGGCGGGGTGTGCGGCGCTGGGCTGGAATTATGCTGAACTGGCAACTCGCGCCCGGCTTTCGACCTCCACTGTCAATCGCATCCTCACCAGTTCAGGCCCTCTGACAGAAACTTTCCGATCGTCCAGCCTTCTGGCCATAGTCGAGGCGATGGAAGCAGCAAACCTCACCTATCGGCGGGAGGCTTGTGGTGGTATATCGCTGTGCGTGGGATGAACAGGGTGTGGTTAATTTATACCTTAGAGGTGCCCGCGTTCACTAAATGCATTTTGACAGTTCTGGTTGCAAACGCGCCCCTCTGATGCCGCAAAATGACAGCCAAGCTGTCAATTTATGTCGCAAATGTGTCCTTCTGTCGCATTGCGCCACATGCTTTTGTTTACCGACATACTTAACCTTTTACCGGTGCGGTCCGTCTGATCCGAAAGTCTTCTGGGTCTTCAACAGAGCGCATAGCGGCGGAGGGGCGGGTGGTCCTGATGCCGAGACGAACGCCTTGGGGCGTTATTCGTATTCACCGGTCATCGGGGGCCAAAATGCAAAACTTGCGTATCGGTACAAAACTACTGGTTCTCATCATCATGATGGGATTGATAACCGTTGTAATCTCAGCGTTTGGCGTAACCAGAATCAATTTTCTGAACGAAAATCTGGGTACGGTTGATCAGGTTAATTCCGCAGCGACCTTGGGCGCGCGCATGAACCAGAACACCATAGTTCTCAATCGCTCTGAGTATCGCGTCGCCGCTGATCCTTCGGCACAAAACATAAGAGCGTCCAGCGAGATCGTAGACAGTAATCGCCAGCAATTTTCTGAGCGTCTGAAAAAGGCCTACGAAACGGCAGACGCCGACGAAAAGCGTCAGCTTGATACGATACAGGCGGAATATGCTGAATATTTGCAAGGTTTAGACAAAACCTATGAGCTGGCGCGCAGCGTGGGCAGTCAGGTGTCGCTTACTGAGGCGCAGCGTAACATCAACAGTCAGGTCGTTGAAAATCGCAAGCAGGCCGATAAGCTGCAAGCGGCCGTCAAGGCCTATGTGGACCGCATTGATGCGCGGGGCTCAAAGACCGCCGAAACCGCCAAGGCGCAGGGCAGTCAGGCGGCCTGGGTCATGGTGAGTGTGGCCGCTGTGGGTGTGGTTTCGGGTCTGGCTCTCGGCCTTCTGATGTCGCATTTCGGTATTTCGGTGCCACTCAACCGTTCGGTGGATGAGCTGCGCAAACTGGCCAATGGTCAGCTCGAAACGGACATCAGCGGTGCCAACCGTGGCGATGAATGCGGCGATATTGCCAAGGGGCTGGTTGTCTTCCGCGACAATGCGGTGCGGGCCCGTGAACTGGAAGCCGAAGCTGCTCAGCAGAAGCTGCGTGCCGAGCAGGAGCGCAAGAAAATCATGCTGGGCCTGGCTGACGATTTCGAAAAGTCGGTGGGCGGTATCGTAACCCTCGTCTCCAGTGCGGCCACTGAAATGCAGGCGGCGGCCGCGCAGTTGAGTGCCACGGCGCAGGAGGCTTCCGCGCAGTCGGTGGCCGTCTCTGCTGCCGCCGAAGAGGCCGGGGCCAATGTCACGTCGGTCGCCGCCTCTACGGAGGAGCTGGGCGCTTCTGTCGGCGAAATCGGCCGTCAGGTCGAAACCTCGGCGACGGTCGCGGCAACGGCGGTGCGTGAAGCCGAAGAAGCGCAGATCGTGGTCAGCGAACTGAACGAAACCGCCACCTCCATTGGCGGCGTAGTCGATCTGATCGCCGGTCTGGCCAGCCAGACCAACCTGCTGGCTCTCAACGCCACCATCGAATCGGCGCGGGCGGGTGAAGCCGGTAAGGGCTTTGCGGTTGTCGCCGCTGAGGTCAAGGCGCTGGCCTCGCAAACCGCCAGAGCCACGACGGACATCTCTGAAAAGGTCGCCAAGATTCAGGAGGCGACAGAGCGCGCTGCGACGACCATGCGCAACATTGCGGGTACGATCCAGAGCCTGAACCACTCCAGCACAGCCATCGCCTCGGCGGTCGAGCAGCAAAATGCCGCAACGCAGGAGATCATTCAGGCCGTCAATCAGGCCTCGGTCGGTACGCAGGAGGTGACCTCCAACATCACCGGCGTGGCGCAGGCCGCTGAGCAGACCGGGGAGGCCGCTGTGCAGGTGCAAAACTCCTCTGCCGAACTCGCCGTTCAGGCCGAACGCCTGCATCACGAGATGGACAAGTTCCTGGCGACGGTGCGTGTGTCATGACACAGACCCCAAAGACTCCGCACGGCGAGTCTCAGTCGCGCGTGGTCTATCTCGACGATGTGCCGTCCTTACCGCCCGAGGCCCATGCCACGCTGGAGCAGCTTGTTTCCGACATGTCGCGGCAACTGTCAGGCGTTTATGATCAGTGCCGCGTCATGAAGGAGCGGCACGGGGTGACCAGTGAAGCCGAACTGCTCATCATCAGCCACGCGTTGGCGCAGTTCCGGGAGGGGTTTCGCGGTCTGCTACTACGCAGTCTGAACGCTGAGGGCGCAGACCCCCACCCGGCGCAACCGGATCGTCCAGCCTGAAGCTGCCGAGCCCCGGCCTCAGGGCTTGCCCGCAGCGTAGCGCATCACCTGATAGAGGAAGGTCGATTCCACCGTCCCTGTCAGGAGGTGCGCAAACGGGCCAGAGGCATAGACGGGCACATCTTCGCCCGCGTGCTGGGCGCTCGACATGGGCGTCAGGGCCAGTTGATGGAAGTCGGGCGATAGCGCCTCCTCTTCCGTCAGCGGCGGGCTGCCTGCGGGGCGCGCGCCGGGGCCGGTCGCATAGTTCAGCGTCAGGCGCGGCTGGCCGTTTTTGTCCGGCTCATTGACGCCGTTCTTGCGCGCCAGCCCCAGGATCGGCTCATTGCGCGTCGATCCGGCGCTCAGCGTCAGGCCGTGGCTGTGGTCGGCGGTGATGATGATCAGCGTCTCGCTGGCGTCGGTCATCTCCAGCGCCGCCTTCACCGCCTTATCCAGCTCATCGACGTCGGTCAGGGCGCGGTAGGCGTTGTTTTCGTGGTGCCATTTGTCGATGGAGGCGGATTCGACCAGCAGGAAGAAGCCGTCCTTGTTGTGCGACAAGACCGAGATGGCTTTGCGTGTCATCTCTTCCAGAGTGGGTGTCGGGCCCTGACCCTTGTGATCGACGACCGAGGGCAGGTCACCATCAGCAAACAGGCCGAGCAGGGTCTTTGTGGTCTTCGTATTGACGGCGGCCAGTCCCGCTTTGTCGGTGACCACCACGGCACCGGGCAGGTTGCGCCAGTCGGCCGTGAGGTCGCGATCCTGACGCTTACCGCCCTGTGCGGACGTTACAAAGCGCGCGCGGTCACCGCCGAGTGCCACATCAAGGCGCATGGCCTTCGGCGCTTCGATCATCTGGCGGGCGAGGTCGATACAGCCGGCCTGTTTCGCCTCGGTGGGCAGTTCGGCATCCGAGCGCCAGCCGCGCGTCGGCACGTGGCCATAGGCCCCGGCCGGTGTAGCGTCGGTGAGACCCGCCGTGGTGACGATACCCGTGGCCTTGCCCTGCGCTTTCAGGGTTTCGGCGATGGTCGGGATGCGGCCTTTCAGCGATGAGGCGCAGTCATTGCTTTTGACCGTCGCATCGACGCCGATGGCGGCATTGATCGTCTTGACGCCCGTGGTGATGGCCGAAATGCCGTTGGCAGAGTCGGTGACAAACTTGTCCGCCGAATAGGTCTTGGACAGACCCGTATAGGGCAGGCCTTCAAAGGTCAGGCGATAGGAGGCCCCGTCCGCGCCCCGCGTCTGCCCGGCCAGAATACGCCCGGCGGTGACCGAGCTGATGCCCATGCCGTCGCCGATGAACAGGATGATGTTGCGCGCTTTTTTCGTATTGGGCGTGCGGGCCAGCGCGGCCCGCAGCTCAGGCGACAAAGGGGCCGGGGCCTCGGCCATAGCCGGGGCGACGCAGAGAACGGACAGGGACAGGCAGACGAACAGGGACTTCATGGAGCCTCCATAGATAAAGGAAGCCCCGCCGGCTCTGGAGAGGGACCGGCAGGGCCAGAGCTTCATGCCCAAAAGTTGAATACACTTTTGGGCATGAGGCGAAAATGGGCGGGTTCAGATACGCGATCCCGCTGGATTGTACAGTTAAAATTTACCGCGCACGCCCACCGAGACACTGCGGCCATTGAAGGTGTAGCCGCCGAACTGGCCGTTCTGCGTGAACTGCCACTGGGCCTCGTTGGTCAGGTTCTGCGCTTCGATGACCAGCGTGAACTGATCGTCGATCTTGTAGCTGAAATTGCCGTCCAGCGAACCATAGGCCTTGTCATTCAGGCTGGCCAGACCGCCGGTGCCGACCGAGGCCAGCACATCATCCACCCAGGCATAGGACAGACGCGCCCCCAGACGGTCCTTCTCGTAATAGACCGTCAGGTTGTAGCTGTTCTGGGCCACGTTCTGCATCTTGTCGGTGAGGGTGGCCGAATAGGCCGCCTCTGAATCGGTACGCGTATAGCTGGCCAGAGCGCCCAGACCGTCCCACGGTGCGGGCAGGTCACGGAAGTTCTGCTGCCACGCCAGTTCCATGCCCTTCACCCAGGCATTGCCGCCATTGACCGGGGCGGTCAGGGTGTAGTTCTGACCGTCGATAGTAATGGTGGTGTTCTGGTTATACACAAAGGTGGTGATGTCCTTATAGAACAGGCCACCGATCAGGGCCGAACCCGGCGCGAAATACCACTCCGCCGTCAGATCGTACTGATTGGCTTCGAACGGATCGAGCAGTGGGTTGCCACCGACGGCAGTGAACACGGTTCCCGATGAGTTGAGCGTCAGGCGCGGCGACAGATCGGCCAGAGACGGACGGGTGATGACCTTGGCCGCAGCGGCGTGGACCTGCACGCGATCCGTCACCTCATAGACGAGGTTGAGGCTTGGCAGGGTGTCACGATAGGTCTTTTCAAAACGCACCGGCAGGGCGGCCGTGCCCGTATCGGCGTGGCCTTGCGACACCTGCTCGGTTTCGGCGTAACGCACGCCCACTTCGCCGCGCAGGGTGCGTCCGAACAGTTGCGTGTCGATATCCGCCGCTGTGTAGGCCGCCGAAATCTTTTCCGACACATAGTAGGAGTTGCGCAGGTCGCCGCGCGCCGGCGCCGTATTGGCGATGGCCGACATATCGAGGATGGCCATGAACTTATCACGGTTCGGGCTCAGCCACGTCTTGGGCAGGGTGGCGCCCACTTCGCCCAGGAAGTTATCGACGGCAATGGTGTCGTAATAGTCACGGCCGAACAGGGTGTTGTTGCCGCCGATCGTCTTGCCGTTCAGATCGCGGGTAAAGTTGATGTCGCGGCGGTTATAGCGGCGCGACCGGTCGCGGACCTTCACGCCGGCCGAAATCTGGCTGAAGGGGCCGAAGCTCAACTCACGTTTGGCGTCAAACTGCACGGCGTTTTCTTCATCCAGCGAGTCGTTGACACGCCATTCCAGACGGCGGAAAGGCAGGATCGGGTCGCTGAGGCTGCGCGTCAGGAAGGTCAGGGTCGGCACGCCGTCACCCACCTGCGGTAGGGAGAAGTCGAGCCCGCCGGACGCGCCCAGCACGCGGGTGCGGGTGATCGGCTGGTCGGTATTGGAATAGGCGCGCGCCACATAGAGGCTGCCGCTCAAATCCCACGCCCCGAGCTTCTGCTTGATGCTCAGATCGGTCAGTTGGTTGTCGTGAACCAGATAGTCGATTTCACGCCCGATCTGGGTGCTGGTCGAGGTGGTGCGACCGCCGACCAGCGCGCCATCGCGGACCTGACCCGTGTTGGCAACGAGGCTGGAGAGGACGAAGTCCGCCGAATAGGTCAGCTCGTCATAGAAGTCGTCGAGGTGCGAATAGAGGTGCGACAGCGAGATTTCGGTGCCTTCGCGCGGCTTCCACTGCACGGCGGCCGTGACGCCCCAGCGTTCGCGGCGCTCGGTTTCCAGCGTCGGGCGCACGGCGCTCGGCACGTAGGTGGTGTCGGTCACACCGTCGCCATTGACATCAACCTTGCCCGTCGTCCAGCTCACGCCCGTGATGCGGTCCGAGCGCAGGCTGCGGATGCCGTAATTGGCCGACACGAGCACGCCCAGCGTGCGGTCTTCATTATTCCAGCTCCACAGGCCCGACATTTTGGGGTCGGTCTTTTTGGCCAGTTCGACATAGGTCGAGGTCAGGCTGATGGCCGAGGTCGGGCGTTTGAAGTCGAGCGGTTTGAAGGTACGCAGATTGACCGTCCCGCCAATGGCGCCTTCGTCCATAGCGGCCAGGGGCGACTTGATGACTTCAACGCCGGAGACCATTTCGGTGGCCAGGGTATCGAAGCGGAACTGACGGCCCGATTGGCCGGAATCGCGCACGTTTTCGTTCACGGCGGCGCTGCGGCCATCAATGGTCACGTTCTGGAAATTGGGGCCAAGGCCGCGCACGCGCACGAACAGGCCTTCGCCGCGGTCGCGCGTGATGGAGATACCCGGTACGCGCTGAAGCGCTTCGGCGATATTGTTGGCGGGAAATTTGCCGATGTCTTCGGCATTGATGACGTCAACGACATTGGTGGCGCGGCGCTTTTCGTTGAGCGCCTTCGACAGCGAGTTACGGAAGCTGGTGACGACGACCTCTTCGACGGGCTCGTCCCGGACGGGGGCTTCAGCACTGGCGGCCGGGGCACTGGCCGCCGCCGTGCGCGCGACAGGGGCCGAGGTCTGCACCTGACCGGCGCGGATCACCACGACCTCACCCTTCATCGTATAGGCCAGAGACTGACCGCGCAGCAGACGGGTCAGGGCCTGATCAAGGCTGAGGCGGCCACTAAGGGCGGCAGTGCGTTTGCCGCTGGTCAGGGTCGGATCGGCGACGATCTGCACACCGGTTACGCGCGACAACTGCACCAGGGCGGTATCGAGCGCGCCCGCCTTGATATCGATGTCTATGGTGCGCGAGGCTACGGTCTGCGCCTGCGCGATGTGCGGCGCGAAGCCGCCGAGGGTGAGGGCTGTCAGAGAGGCCGACAGGCAAAGAAGTCGAGTGAAGGTCACGGTCTTATCCCCAT